>CAYVAP010000100.1:0-10461 GCA_964449365.1 uncultured Bacteroidia bacterium | reverse complement strand
ATCATCGCCAAGTAGGGCGACAACGGAGCCTTCTTTGCCGTGGCCAATCTGCAGACCACCCAGCCCATGGCTGGCATCACCCTGGAAGCTTACGACCTGCAACAACAGCTCATCACCACCCTGCAAACCGACCAGGATGGCCTCGCCCGCGGCCAGTTCGAGCGGCCCCCCTTTTTGCTGGTAGCCAAAAAAGGCCAGCAGCGCGGCTACCTGCGCCTCGACGATGGCTCGGCCCTGAGCATGAGCCGCTTTGACACCAAGGGCCAAGCCTACCACAAAGGCGTCAAAGGCTTCCTCTACGGCGAGCGCGGCGTCTGGCGTCCCGGCGATACCCTGCACCTCACCTTCATCTTGCAGGATGAAGAAAAGGTGCTGCCCGCTGCCCACCCGGTCAACTTCGAACTGGTGGACCCCCGCGGACAAGTGGTCACAACCCGGGTCAGCACCCAAGGCACCAACGGCTTTTATGCCTTTCCGGTGGCTACCGCCGCCGATGCCCCCACCGGTAGCTACACCGCCCGCGTGAAGGTGGGCGGTGCCAGCTTCGCCGAAACCTTCAAGGTGGAGACCATTCTACCCAATCGCCTCAAGCTCGACCTGGACTTTGGGCGCGCATACCTCTCCGCCCAGACCAAAGAACAACCCGGCACCCTTAGCGCCCGGTGGTTGCATGGGGCCATCGCCCAGAATCTCAAAGCCGACGTGCGGGTGTCCTTGCAGGAGATGACCACCGAGTTCAAAGGCTACCCCAATTTCCACTTTGACGATCCGGTGCGGGAATTCGACAGCGAAGAGCAGACCATCTTCGAAGGCAAGCTCGACGCCGAAGGCCAAGCCCAGGTCAAGCCCAAGCTCAGCGTGAGCGACGAAGCCCCTGGCCTGCTACGCGCCAACTTCGTGACCAAGGTCTTCGAACCCGGCGGTGCCTTCAGCGTGGATCGCTTCAGCCTGCCTTATTCGCCTTATCAAGCCTACGTGGGTGTGCGCGCTCCTGAGGCAGAAGATTGGCGCAACGGCCTGCTGGCCGACCAAGATCACCTGGTGGAAATTGCCACCGTCGACGCCAGCGGCCAGCCTGTGAGCAGCCAGGTGGAGGTAACCGTCTACGAGCTCGATTGGCGCTGGTGGTGGGATCAATCGCAGGATCGCATTGGCACCTACCGAGGCGAAATTCAGGCCGATAAAGTGCTGACCCGCAGCGTATCCACCAGTGGGGGCAAGGGACAATTCAACCTGCGTATCGACAAGCCCCGCTGGGGCCGCTTCCTCATCCGGGCGGTAGATGATCAGGGCCACGCCTCGGGGCAGATCGTGTACGTCACCTGGCCGGGCTGGTACCGCCAGCAAAATCAGGAGCAGGACGGCGCGCAGATGCTCTCCTTCTCCGCCGACAAGGAGGTGTACAACGTGGGCGAAACCGTCACCCTCGACATTCCCACCGGCAACGCTGGTCGCGCCCTCATCAGCCTGGAAAATGGCAGCAAGGTGCTCCAGTCCTGGTGGGTCGACGCCGAGCGCGGCAACACCCGCTTCACCTTCACCGCCAAGGCCGAGCTGACCCCCAACGTGTACGTCCATATCGCGCTGCTGCAACCCCACGCCCAGACTGCCAATGACCTGCCCATCCGCATGTACGGCGTGATTCCGCTGCGGGTGGAAGACCCCAAGACCCATTTGCAGCCCAAGATCGCCATGCCGGAGAGCATCCGCCCCAACGCGGACTATCAGGTCAAGGTAAGCGAGGCCACCGGCCAGCCCATGACCTACACCCTGGCCGTGGTGGATGAAGGCTTGCTGGGCCTGACCCGCTACCAGACGCCTGACCCGTGGCAAACGTTTTACCAGCGGGTTGGCCTGGGCGTCAAGACCTGGGACGTGTACGATCATGTGCTGGGGGCTTATGGAGGGGAGGTCAAGAGCCTGCTGAGCATCGGCGGGGGGGCAGGCGATCAGGGGCCGAAAGGCAAAAAGCCCGACCGCTTCAAGCCCGTGGTGGAGTTTCTCGGTCCCTTCGAACTGAAGCCCGGCCAGACCGCCACCCACAGCCTGCGCATGCCCAACTACCTCGGTGAGGTGCGGGCCATGGTGGTGGCAGGCGATCCGCAAAAAACCGCTTACGGAGTCGCCGAACGTTCGGCCAAGGTCAAGCAGCCCCTCATGGTGCTGGGCACCCTGCCGCGTGTGCTCGGCCCCGGCGAGCGTGCCCAGGTACCGGTGACGGTCTTTGCCCTGGAAGACAACATCAGCGTGGTCAACCTCGAGATGGAGGTGGGCAAAAAGCTACTGGTGGAGGGCAAGCCCAAGCAGGTGGTGCGCTTCTACCAAACCGGCGAAAAGACCGCCTACTTCGAAGTTGGGGTGCTCTCTTCGCTGGGCAAAACCCCCGTCAAGATCACCGCCACGAGCAACGGCGAGGTGTCCGTTTACGAGACTGACATCGAGATTCGCAGCCCCAACCCCCGCGTGACCGACGTGCTGGCCCAGCCTACTGAGGCGGGCAACACCTGGACCCAGGCTTTCAAGCCCGTGGGCATGTCGGGCACCAATGCCGCCACCCTGGAGGTGTCGTCCATTCCGCCCCTCAACCTGGGCAAGCGCCTCGATTACCTGATTCGCTACCCGTATGGCTGCATCGAGCAGACCACGTCGAGCGTCTTTCCGCAGGTGTATCTGGATGATTTGATGGACCTGGACGCCACCCGCCGCCGTGCCATCGACCGCAACCTCAAGGGGGCCATTGCCCGCTTGCAGCGCTTTCAGGTGGCCAATGGCGGCCTTTCCTACTGGCCGGGCCACCGCGAAGCCAACGAATGGGGTAGCAACTACGGCAGTCATTTTCTCTTCGAAGCCGAAAAAGCAGGCTACGATTTGCCCAGTAACCTGCGCAACGGGCTGGTCAGCTTTCACCGCGACATGGCGCGGGACTATGCCGCCCGCAGTGGCAGCGAAGAGGCCCGGGTAGGCGAATTGAACCAGGCCTATCGCCTCTACCTGCTGGCGCTGGCTGGCGAAGCTGAAATTGGGGCCATGAATCGCTTCCGCCAACGCAACAACCCCAACAACGTAGCCCAGTGGTACCTAGCGGCGGCCTATCATCTGGCCGGGCGGCCCGAGGTGGGCCGGCAGTTGGCGGGTAGCCTCAGCACCCAGGTGCGCGACTACAACGAGTTGGGCGGCACGTACGGCTCCTCGCTGCGCGATCAGGCCATCATCCTGATGTGCATGGCCGTGATGGAGCAGCGCGAACGCGGCGCAGAAATGGTGCAGTTGATCTCGGATCGGCTGGCCACCAATCGCTGGTACAGCACCCAGACCACAGGCTACAGCCTGATTGCCATGGCCAAATACGTGGGCAAGGGCGGCGTCAAGGCTGGGATGAAGTTCTCTTACCGCCTCGACGGGGGCAAATGGACCGATATCGGCGCGGATGCGCCCCTCTGGCAAATGGCCTGGGAGGACGTGAAGGCGGGGCAATTGGAACTGAAAAACAAGGGCAAAGGCATGATCTTCCCGCGCCTGATCCTCGACGGTATTCCCATGCAGGGCGACACCAGCCGGGCCAGCAACGGCCTGACTCTGACCACGACGTACACCACCCTCAACGGCGACCGGCTGGACGTAAGCCAGTTGGAGCAGGGCACGGATTTCGTGGCCAAGGTAACCGTCAGGAACACGGGCAACCGCGACTACGAGGAGTTGGCCCTGGATCAGATGTTTCCCTCCGGCTGGGAGATCCTCAACACCCGCCTGGACAACATGGATTTGGGCGGCCATGTGCCGACCTACAAGGATATCCGAGACGATCGGGTGTACCAATTTTTCGACCTGAAGCGGGGCGAGAGTAAGACCTTCCATGTGATGCTGAATGCCGCTTATCTGGGACAGTACTACTTGCCCACCGTCGAGGCGCAGGCCATGTACGACCGCAGCATCAATGCGCGGATAGGTGGCCGCTGGATCAAGGTGATCGAGCCGGGCACGGGGGGCTAATGAGAAAATTTCGAAGTCCGAAGTCCGTAGGGTTGCCCCGCAGGGGCAACCCCTGAGCGAGCCAATATGAACGAAGGGTAAACGCTGTACCAATATGGGGGGCTGGCCTGTGCCGAACCCCCCATGCCCCCTTTCATGTAGGCAAGCTGTTTTGCTCCCTGCCTGAGAGGGCGTAAATTTGGAGGTACTTTGGATTGATCAACTGAGAAATACCTTCCACATGCGATTATTCGCCCTTTGTTGCCTAAGCCTCTTGCTAGCCCTATCGATGAGGGCCCAGTCTGATTCGACCATTCTGGTCAATGGCCAGCTTAGCGACTGCCAGACCGATAGTTTGTACTTTTTTACCCTCGACGGCATTATCCTCAAACCCCAGGGTGCCATTCCCCTCACCACGCAAGGTGAAAGCAAGGTATTTACCGTACAATTGCCCGAGCTAGCCAAAGGCTTTTACCTCATCGGCGATGGCTCGGCGCAGCGGACCAAATCCCTGATCTTGGGCGACGAGCCCAGCGTCAGTCTTCAGGGAAAATGCCCTGAGCTGGCCCGTGCGGCCGCTCAGTCGCCCGATAACCGCCTGCTAGCGGTAGCGATGAGCGAAGTAGACAAGCACCAAAAGCGCTTTCAAGGGTTGATCGGTCAGTTGGGGCGGGCCCAGCGTACGGGGCAGGGCATCGATCAGCTCTACCAGCAGATGGGCGAGCTGGATCAGGAAAAGATAGCGCTGCTCGACACCCTCAAGCAAACCGATCCCTTTATCGCCAAGGTGGTGGCGCTGCGCACCTACCTGAGCTACCCCAACCACGGGAAGGGCTACCCTTCGGAGGCGGCTTACTTTGCCAACCAATACTTTCAGTTCGTCGATTGGAACGCCGACAGCTACGACCGCATCCCCCAGGTACACGAGTCGGTGAAGCTCTACGCCCAGACCTTGGCCCAGGTGGGCCTACCCAACGAGCAACAGATTGCTTACGGCGAGTCTCTGCTGAGTCGCATGCCCGAAGGTAGCCCGCGTTATCGCAGCAGCTTGCTGGGTCTCACGGCAGGCTTCCAGCAGCGTAATTTGGATGGCTTTGCCCACTTTGCCAAGCTCTACCTAGACAAATATCCCAATCGCAACCCGCCCGTGGCCCAAGACCTGCGCCAGCGCCTGCAGTCGATTCAGGCCCAGCTGATCGGGGCCGAAGCGCCCGAGATCAGCCTACCCAACCCCGAGGGCGATACCCTCAACCTCAGCGACCTGCGCGGCAAGGTGGTGCTGATCGACTTCTGGGCCTCCTGGTGTGGCCCTTGTCGCCGTGAAAATCCCCGCGTCAAGGCGCTGTACGAAAAATACAAAGACCAAGGCTTCGAAATCCTGGGCGTGAGCCTCGACCGCGACAAAAATCGCTGGGTGCAAGCCATCGAGCAAGACGGCCTTGCCTGGTATCACGTCAGCGACCTGAAGTACTGGCAGAGCCAGGCCGCGCGCACTTATGGCGTGAGCTCTATTCCTCACACCGTGCTGGTCGACCGCGAGGGAAACATTGTCGCCAAAAAGCTGCGCGGCCAGGCGCTGGAAAACAAGGTGGCGGAGATGGTGGGGCAGTGATCAATGAACAGTGAACAGTGATCAGTGAACAATGAACAGTGAACAATGAACAGGGAACAGGGAACAGTGAACAATGAACAGGGAACAGGGAACAGGGAACAGGGAACAGTGAACAGTGAACAATGAACAGTGAACAGTGATCACTGTACTGATCATCGATCATTGAAAAACTGATCATTGTACTGAGTACGGCAGGCAAGCTGCTGCGCTGAACTCCTAACTTCGAACGGCTAACGACGATTTACTTCATGCCTGAAACTCCTTTTGTAACTCAGCACCGCCTGTACAACCGCGACTTGAGCTGGTTGTCGTTTAACTATCGGGTGCTGCTCGAAGCGGCCGATCAGACCCTGCCGCTCTACGAGCGGATCAAGTTTCTGGCTATTTACTCGTCGAACAACGGGGAGTTTTTTCAGGTGCGGGTGGCGTCTATCCAGAGTTTGGCCAAGGCCAAGAAGAAAAAACCGGAGGAATTTCTCAGCGATCCGGAGCAGTTGCTGGAGGATATTTTTGCGGAGGTACATCGGCAGCAGGAAGTTTTTGGGCAGATTTTTCGCAGCCAGATCCTACCTGAGCTAGCTCAAAACGGCATTCACCTGATATTGGGTAAGCCCGAGTTTCCCGAGCATCAGGCCTTCGTTCACGCATATTTCGATGAGGAGGTCAAGGCGTTTTTGCACCCCGAGCTGCTGAGGCGGGGCAAGATTCAGCACTTTCTGCGCGACAATGCCCTCTACCATGCGGTGAAGCTGCGCAATCGCCCCCGCGACTACGAAAACTTGCTTCCTGCCGAAAAAAAGGTGCTGGCTGCCAAGCGACGCATCCGCTACGCGTTGATTCAGATTCCGACCCACTACTTCCCGCGCTTTGTCAAGCTGCCCTCGGTAGGCGGGGAGCATTACTACATGTTTCTCGATGACATCATTCGCTGCAACCTGGAGAATATCTTTCCGGGGTACGACGTGGTGGGCTGCCACAGCATCAAGCTCAACCGCAACGCCGAGATCACCATCGAGGATGAGTTTGGCGGCGATCTGGTGGAAAAGATGAAGCGCAGCCTCAAAAAGCGTCGCATCGGAGTGCCTGCGCGCTTTCTCTACGATCAGTCGATGCCCAAGAGCATGCTCAAGTACCTGCGCGAGACCTTCGACCTGCGCAAGCGTGAGCTGCTACCCGGCGGACCATACCACAGCTATTCGCACTTTTTTACCTTTCCCAATCCTCTCAGTCCCAAGCTCGAGCGCGAGCCGATGCCCCCGGTACCGCATCCTGAGCTGAGCGAGTACAGCAACCTTTTCGACGCCATCCGGGCCCGCAACTGGCTGCTGCACTTTCCCTACCACAGCTACGACTACGTGATCCGCTTTCTCAGCCAGGCGGCGGCTGACCCCAAAGTAACGGCCATCTACGCCACGCAATATCGGGTGGCTTCTAGCTCGGCCATCGTCGGTGCCCTGATCCGTGCGGCCCAAAACGGCAAAAAAGTAACGGTTTTTGTGGAGATCAAGGCCCGCTTTGACGAGGCAGCCAACCTCCAATCGGCCGAAGACATGAAGCAGGCCGGGGTCGAGATCATTTACAGCCTGCCAGGGCTCAAGGTCCACTCCAAAGTGGCGCTGGTGATGCGCGAGGAGGAGACCGGGCCCAAGGGCTACGCCTTCCTCAGCACGGGCAATTTCAACGAAAAAACCGCCCGCGTCTACACCGACGAGGGCTACTTCACCAGTCAGCCTGCCATCATCCGCGAATTGCAAGCGCTCTTTGCCCACCTGAGCAACCCCGAGTATCGCCCTAAGCCCTTTGAGCATTTGCTGGTGGGGCACTTTGGCATGCGCGAGCGATTCGTCGCATTGATCGACCGGGAAATCGCTCATGCCAAGGCGGGGCGTCAGGCGGGGATGTTCATCAAAATCAACAACCTGGAGGACGTGCAGATGATCGACAAGCTGTACGAGGCTTCGCAGGCGGGCGTACCCATTCGCATGCTCGTGCGGGGTATCTGCCGGCTGCGACCCGAGGTACCGGGCCTGAGCGACCACATCGAGGTGATCCGGCTGGTAGATCAGTTTTTGGAGCACGCCCGGGCCTTCTTTTTTCTCAATGATGGCCAGGAAGAGCTATACCAGGGCTCTGCCGACTGGATGACCCGCAACCTGAGTCGTCGCATCGAAGTGATCTTTCCGATTCGCGACCCTGATCTTAGGGCGGAGGTTAAGGCCATCATGGAGCTACAATGGGCCGACAACGTCAAAGCTTGCCGCCTCAACGAGCACCTCGCAAACGTGCGCATCAACAACGACGATGCCCCGCTGCGCGCCCAGTGGGAGATCTACGCGCGGGTGAAGGAGGGCAGGTTGGTGGAGTCGTGAGTCGGAGAGGGGGCTTGCTCATATTACTGGACCCGGCGCCAACCACCATCGTGCGATGATAAGTAAGCCTTTCAGAAAACGCCCGGTGAGCACATTCCGCATTCCGCATACCGGACGACCCGGATAACGCCAGGACGCGAAACAGCCTCTATGCTTTGCGCCCTCCGCGCCCCCCGCGAGAAATCAACCAGTACCATAAGGCTTTGGCGCGCCATCTCAAGCCAGGAGCGTGGCGCACAGCGCGCAAAAGGGAAAACTGTCTTAATCCCTTTGCGTGATCGATACGCGCTTTTACAGGGCTTTTTGTATCTTGCTGATGAATATCATTCCCCATGCCTATGCTTCTGAACGGTTACCTTCTCCTGATTCCATTCGTTTCATTCGAGTTTGCCTCGATCAAGTAGGATACGGGCCCGCAGTGGCCTCCTTGCGGGTGCGAAATCCTATTTGCCCTTTCAGCGTACATATCGGTCGGCTCATCGCCCCCGATCAGCATTCGGTATGGCTACAAGTAATGAAACCAACATGCAGAGCAAACTAAGCATCTTGATAGCAGGTCTTTTGGGAAGTTTTTCCCTCCTGCACGCCCAACCCGTTCATCAGGTGGATACCCTCTTTTCGGTCCTGCCTCAGACCCATCAATATCTGCACATACGGGTGCCTATGGGAGAGCTTTTCATGCGTAGCTCGGGCGAATGTGGCCTGAGCCTAGCTCGCCTACGTACCCCCGAGGCCGCCGTCCATTATGACATTCAGCAGTCGGTAGATGCTAGCGGAAACCATCGCCGCTCGGTGGTGCTGGCTCATGCCGGGATGAGACCCAAAGGGGCCAACCTCCGCACCGACGCGGCCGATACGCGCCCTGGAGGAGATTTTTCCTCTTTCAGTCGCTTTGGGGGGCAGAAAGCCTTTCGTTCCGAATTCAACCTCGATCCCAACCTCTCCACTGACCTCCATCTCGACCTAGGCGTGGGGGCCTCTCGCCTCGATTTTTCGGGCCTTAGCCTCCGCAACGTGGTGATCCGCTCGGGCATGGCCGACGTGATGATCAACTACCAACAGCCCAATCAGATCGAGATGCAGCAAATGAATATCCATGTCACCAGAGGCGATGTGATCCTCAAACATCCTGAGATGGCCCGCGCTCAGCTTATTTCTATCCAAAACGACCTGGGCGACACCAAGATCGTGCTAGGCGATGACTACCTGCCGCAGTCTACCATCTCGGTCCACGCTGGCGTAGGAGGCTGCACCCTCATCGTGGACAAGCAGCACCCCACCAAAGTGGTGATCAAGAGCAGCGTTTTCTCCTCCGGTCAGAAAGTGGGGGGAAGCTTTAAATCCAAGGATCAGCGCACCTTTGTCAACGAGGCATACATTACCCACTGCCAAAACGGCGGCAAGGGATGTCCGCATGCTACTCGTGTGATCTGTAACCTCGACCTCGGCAGCGTCTCGGTGATGGAGATGGAGTAAGTGAATCCGAGATTAGAAATTCGGAATAGTTGTCCTTTAGGAACGCGAGAAAAATAACTTCCCCTTTTTGTTTCACGCAGAGGCGCAGAGTAAAAAGCTGATAAACAAGGTGTTGTATTTCTTTGCCTAAAATGGAAAATAGAGAGGTTATTTTTTGACCGTCACTTACACTACGTGGCGTAAGGATTGTAGAGCAGACTACTGGACATCATCTTGATAAAAAGACCATTCAATAAATCAACCACTCTACCATTCAACCACTTTGAAGTATAGCTGGGCTGTGCAGGTAGAAAATCTTTTTTCCTGCGTTTTTGGGCTGATTTCGAATACCGAATTCCCCATCCGAATTTCTTATAACTCCCGCTCCGGATCGGGTAGCAGTCGATGCAAGCTCGCCAGGGTATCGGCTTCTTGGGCGGGCTTGTCGCTGCGCCAGCGCAGCATGCGCGGAAAGCGCAAAGCTACTCCACTTTTGTGTCGCTTGGATCGATTGATGCCTTCGAAACCGATTTCGAAGACCAACTCTGGCGTAACCGATCGTACTGGCCCAAAGCGCTCGATGGTGTTTTTTTTCACCCAAGCATCGACCTGCCGCATTTCGGCATCGGTCAGGCCAGAGTAGGCTTTGGTAAAGGGCACCAATTGATCGCCATCCCACACGGCAAAGGTGTAGTCGGAGTAAAGATTGGCCCGACGCCCGTGGCCACGCTGAGCATAGATCATCACCGCATCCACCGTGAGGGGATCGACCTTCCACTTCCACCAGTCGCCGCGCTTGCGGCCCACCTGATAGGTAGAGCCTTTGTGCTTGAGCATCAGCCCTTCGGCGAAGTGGGCGCGGGAGGTTTCGCGTAGCTCGGCCAGATGCGTCCAGTCGCGAAACTCCGCCACAGGCGATAGCTTGAGCAGGCCGGGCAGGCCCACTTTGGCCACTACCTCGGCCAGCCGAGCACGGCGCTCTTCCATCGGCTGGGTGCGAAAATCTTCGCCTTGGTACTCCAGCAGGTCGTAGGCCATGATCAGGCAGGGAGCCTC
>CAYVAP010000099.1:0-10470 GCA_964449365.1 uncultured Bacteroidia bacterium | reverse complement strand
GCTGAGGTCCACCGACTGAGCCTGAAGGGGAGAGATGGCCATGCCCCCGCAGATAAGCAGGAGGAGCGGCCACAAAAGACAATTTTTCATAGAAAAGCTGTTAGATAATGATAGGTAGAGCTGTCAGTTTCCCAAACGAAGAGAACGCCCCTTTTGCTGCTTCTATCATATGAAAAATCGGTCATTTTACGGAGCTGAAATAGACTGGCGCTGCGCTCCGCAGAAATCTTGCTCCCACTGTCAAAATGTCAGGAGTTTCGCCGGGGCTTTCGTATATTTGCCAATCCTGTGGAGATTAGGCATTCGAGATTCGTAATTGACCAGCAGCCGAATTCCCGTCCCGAATCACGATCCTTCGATCCACTCAGGATAAAATTCCGAATTTGTTCCCCCATGCGCGACAAGATCACCCAACGTACCTTCCACCCCGTAACCCTCGACCGCAGCATGGACGAGGGCCAGCAAGGCACCGCCTATCAGGGCCAGAGCGAAGTGGCTGAAGGCCAGCGCCTGGCCTACATCGAGACCTACGGCTGCCAGATGAATTTTTCCGACACCGAGATCGTGGCCTCGGTGCTGGCAGAAATGAACTATGGCTTCACGCCCAAGGCCGAAGACGCCGACCTGATCTTCATCAACACCTGCTCCATCCGCGAAAACGCCGAGAGCAAGGTCTGGAACCGCCTCAAGCAGTTTCGCCATAAGAAAAAGGAAAAGCCACACTTGATGGTGGGCGTGCTGGGCTGCATGGCCGAGCGCCTCAAGACCCAACTGCTGGAGCAGGAGCAACTGGTGGACCTGGTGGTGGGCCCCGACGCTTACCGCGACCTGCCCAACCTGATCGGGGAGGTAGCGTCGGGCCAAAAGGCCGTCAACGTGCTGCTCTCCCGCGAGGAGACCTACGCCAACGTCTCGCCGGTGCGGCTCAACACCAACGGCGTTTCGGCCTTCATCACCATCATGCGCGGCTGCGACAACATGTGCAGCTTTTGCGTGGTGCCCTTCACCCGGGGGCGCGAGCGCAGCCGCGATCCGTATAGCATCGTCGAGGAGGCCAAGGACCTCTACCAGCGCGGCTACCGTGAGGTCACCCTGCTGGGCCAGAACGTGGATAGCTACAAGTGGTCGCCCGATCCGGAGCTGAAGGGCAAAGCCCAGATCGACAAAGCCCTGCGCCAGGGCGAGGCCATCGAGACCATCGACTTTGCCCAACTGCTAGAGATGACCGCTGCCGTGGCTCCCGATCTGCGGGTGCGTTTCTCCACCTCGCACCCCCGCGACATCACCGATGACGTGCTGCACGCCATGGCCAAGCACCGCAACATTTGCAACTACATCCACCTGCCCCTGCAATCGGGCAGCGATACCGTGCTCGACCGCATGAACCGCGGCTACACCGCCGCGTGGTACCAGCAAAAAGTGGATCGCATTCGCGAGCTGATTCCCGACTGCGCCATCTCGTCGGACATCATCACGGGCTTTTGCGGCGAGACCGACGAGGACCATCGGCGTACCCTGGCGGTGATGGAATACAGCCAATACGCGCACAGCTTCATGTTTGCCTACAGCGAGCGCCCCGGCACCCCGGCGGCCAAGCGCTACGAGGACGACGTGCCCGAAGAGGTGAAAAAGCAGCGCCTGCAAGAGGTCATCGCCCTGCAACTGCGCATGAGCCGCGCCCTCAATCAGCAGGACGTGGGCCAGACTTACGAGGTCTTGATCGAAGGCAACTCCAAGCGCAGCGCCGACGAGTGGTGCGGCCGCAATGACCACAACCAGATGGTGGTCTTCCCCAAGGTGGGCGACCATCAGCCCGGCGATTACGTGCCGGTGCGCATCACTGAGGCGAGCAGCGCGACGCTGCGGGGGGAGGAGATGGGGAATTTGTGATTCGTAATTCGTAATCGAATAGGCTGCTGGTTGAGCAGGCTGTGTAGAATGGCTGTTTATGGCTTCAGGCATTTCCCTTACCGATACTTATACCGCAGCGTCGTACCTGCGCCTGCCAGAAGGCTTCCCCTATCATTTGATTCACGGGAAGTTGGTACACTGGCCTTCGCGCAGCAGCTTGCACCAGCTGGTCCTCGGCAACCTGGCCATAGAGGTTATTGGGCACAACCGACGGCATAAACAGGGAGTCGTTATCCTGGGGCCGTTGGACGTGGTGTTGGATGACGCTAATGTGTTCCAACCCGATTTGTTGTTCATCCGCGAAGAGCGGCGAGCGATTTTGGATAGATATGCTAGGGCTGCCCCCGATTTTGTGGTGGAAGTATTGGACGCCAATGCAACCGTTTATTACGACCGCAACGACAAAAAAGACCTCTACGGCCAGCACGGCGTGCGCGAATATTGGATCATCGACCCCGAGGCTGTGCGCCTGGAGATCTACCACAACCACGCCGGCAAGCTGCTCCCCGAGCAGACCATCACCTCGGGAACCGTGCAGTCGCAGGTGATCGAGGGGCTGGACTTTGAGCTGCAAGAGCTGTGGGAGGAGTAAGGGTTGAATGAGTGATTTGTTGATTTTTTGAATGGTTGAATCTGGTTCTGCGCTGGCTTCTGACCTCTGACAGTGAAACGATCTGACTTCCCGCTTCTGACTTCTGACTTCCCTCTATGCAACGCATCCTCATCAACAACCTGGGCCCGATCAAAGAGGCTGATCTCGACTTGCGGCGGGTGAACATCTTCATCGGCCCGCAGGCGGGGGGGAAGAGCACGATTGCGAAGGCGGTGTATTTGGGGGAGAGTGTTGGGGAGAACCTTTATCAAGCCTTTCAGGAACCCAATGGCACCAAGGAAGCTTTTCAAAAGAGCCTGAAAAAGAAACTTAGGGGAATGTTTCCTGCTTCTTTTTTTCAACAAGGTTTCAGCTTGGGTTTGAAATTCAAGAAGGGGCTCGAGTTAGAGATCGCCGGAACGGAAAAAGAAACCCAAATTCAATTTAATGAGATAGCTATTCGGCGCTTTGAGGACGCTGTGAGTGAATGGAATGAAAACTTCATTCCAAAGACTGATCCGGAAGGAAAAAAGGTCGGGATGGTAAAGCGCTATCGGACAGTCGGCTCATTAAACCGGTTATCTCACAACATAAAACTTCTATTGGAGCTTACCAGGGGTACTTTTGAAGCCAGATCAAGAGACGTATTTGTTCCTGCCTCTAGAAGTATTTTGCCTCAAATTTCTTCTAGGATTGCCACTGGTTTAAATCTGGATCTTCCAGTCCAGTCTTTCATTGATTATCTGAATGTTTGGCTTTCAGATTACAAAGACGGAGTTGAATATGCTATCAACGAATGGAGAGACCTTGCGGAAGATGATCATCTACCTACCCAGCGGAAACTGGATTTAACGATCCACCTGTTAGAATATATCTTGAGAGGAAGGCCGATATTTTCTGATAGTGGAGAGGAGTCTATTGAGTTGTCAAATGGGAAAGCAATCAAACTCCTCGACGCCTCCTCCGGCCAACAAGAAGCCTTTTGGATTCTCATCCTCGCGCTGGACTCGATCCTCAAGCAAGAAACCATCTCTGCCGTCATCGAAGAACCCGAAGCCCACCTCTACCCGGAGGCCCAAAAGGCGATGGTCGAGTTGCTCTCGCTCATGGCCCACGCTGCCGACAACCAATTGATCATCACCACGCACAGCCCCTACATCCTCTCGGCCTTCAATAACCTGCTCTACGCCCATCAGGTGGGCAGCAAAGCGGGCGGCGAGTACGCCGAGCAGGTCAGCAAACTCATTCCTAGGGAAACATGGCTCGCCTACGAAGACATCGGGGCTTACTTCGTAGCTGAGGGTACCATTCGCTCCATCATGGATGACGAACTGAAGCAGATCAAAGCCGAGGAGATCGACAGTGCCTCGGACCTGATCAACCAAACTTACGACCATCTATTGAATCTTGACCATGAAGACCTGTGAAGAATTGGCTGATGCCGACTGCTGTCGGAGCCATGACCAACGAAAAAAGGTGGTGGCCGAAGAAAAACGGAGCAAATACATCATGCAGAATCCCAAGCAGAAAACGCTGTTGCACCTCACCGTCGATGCTTGCCTACTCGATCAGGCAGACGGGGAGCAGTGCGACCGCCTGATCGCCGTCTGCGAGGATAGCAAGCTGTTTTTCGTCGAATTGAAAGGCAGCAGCGTCAAAAAAGCCGCCAGCCAACTGCTCAGCACCGTAGAACACGCCTTCTTTCAGCCTTATCTAAAGGACGTCAAGGCCAGCTTTGCCCGGATCGTCCCCACCCGGGTACAATCCCCCGATCTCAGATCCTCTGCCTACCGAAAGCTGGAAGAGCGTATGGCCCGCCTCAAGGGAAACGTCAGGCAACAAGCCCAACAAATGACCGAAACCGTCTAACCACCCCCCCCCCAGTACCACAATTACGAATTACGAACTACGAATCACGAATGCTCGATCATCTTCATATCCAACATTTCAAGTGCTTTCGCGACCTGCGCATCGAGCCGCTGGGCCGCGTGAACCTGATCACGGGAAAGAACAATACCGGGAAGACAAGTTTGTTGGAGGGGGTGATGTTGTACGCCGATCCGGCCAAGGCCTTTGCCACCATGCCGGTGCAGCGTGGGGCGCAGCCGCGCCGATCAGAAAGCAGCGCCGAGGCGCAGGAGCCGCAGTTGTACTATCGCAAGCAGGAAATCGCCCACGAGCGCGAGCGTCTGCGTCGCTTGTTTCACCAAGGCGACATCACCCAGTCTGCCTGGGTGAATGACTTTTGCCTGACCATGGAAGAGCAACCCCTGGCGTTGGTCGAGGGCTTTCTCAAAGAGACCATCCAGCAGCCGCTGCTCAGTTGGCAAGCCAACGGCGAGCGGGCAAACCGACCCGTGGAGTGGGTCGGCTCGGTCAAGCCCAGCCACGACGACCTCGTGCCCTTGTTGGAGCGCGTGTTGCTCACCCCGCAAGAAGACGCGTTGTACAGCTTTTTGCACCTGCTGGAGCCGAAACTTATGCGCGTAGGCGTCAAGCACAGCCATTACCAAGACAGCATTCAGGTGCGCCTGGCGGAAGAAACGCAGGCCATTCCCCTCACTCAGTTGGGCGAAGGACTACAACGTATGCTGCTGCTGTATCTGCACCTGACGCAAGCCCGCGACGGTTTTCTCCTCATCGACGAAATCGAGACTGGGCTGCATCATGCCATGATGGAGGAGGTATGGGGGCATTTGTTTCGCTTATGCGTCGAGCACAACGTCCAACTCTTCGCCACCACCCACAGCGCCGATTGTGTGGAGGCGTTTGCCAAGTTGGGGCGCGAAGAAGCCTGGCAATCACATGCGAAGCTCACCCGCCTGCACCGCGATCAAGCCGGGCAGGTGCAGGCTGAAACCTTCGAGCCTGCGGCGGTTTATGCAGCGGTAGAAATGGGAATCGAAGCCCGCTAACCCAAGCATCATGAAGTACGAACTGTTTGTGGAGGGAGCCGACGACCAGCACGTGATTTGGAATCTGTGTGCCGCCTGGCAGATGCCGGATACCTTTCGGGTGAGCGAAAAGGGGGGTTATGAGCGTGTGCGAGCGGCACTGCCCATCGCTTTATCGACTAAGCGCGGACCAGCGCATCGGCTCGGCGTCATCCTCGACGCTGATCGGCCTCTTCCTGCTGATCCTAACCGTGGCCTGGCTGCGCGCTGGCAGTCGCTGCGGGATCAACTGGAAGCGCTAGGATATCAGGTGCCAGAGTATCCCCGTCCCGAGGGGCTGATCTGCCCACACTTACCAAGAGAGCGCCCCACGGTGGGCCTTTGGCTCTGGCCTGACAACCAGCGTGATGGCATCCTCGAAGATTTTTTGCTAGATCTCATCGACCCACAGGATGCCCTCAGTCGCAAAACAGAGGCCGTGTTGACCGATTTGGCCGCCCAGGGCTTAGCGCGTTACGCCCCGCAAGATCGTCCCAAAGCCCAGCTTCACACCTGGCTGGCTTGGCAGGAAAAACCTGGCCGACCCTACGGCCAAGCCCTCAAAGCCGGGTACCTGACCTTACGAGCGGATTCCTTACGACCACTTCAAACCTGGCTCAATCGCCTCTTCAACGCCTCTGACCGCGTAGCAGTCTGACTTCTGACCTCTCCCTATGACCGTTCAACAAATCAAACAACGCTACGGCATCATCGGCAACAGCCGCGAGATCAACAACGCGGTGGAGATCGCCATGCAGGTGGCCCCTACCGAGGTTACGGTGCTCATCTACGGCGAAAACGGCACCGGCAAAGACGTTTTTCCGCGTGTCATCCACGACTTGAGCAAGCGCCGCCACAAGCGATATTTGCCCATCAACACCGGGGCCATCCCCGAAGGTACGCTCGACTCGGAGCTATTTGGCCACGAGAAAGGCTCCTTTACCGGGGCCTACGAAGCGCGCAAGGGCTACTTCGAAGAAGTAGAGGATGGCACCATTTTCCTCGATGAGATCGGCGAGATGCCCATGGCCACCCAGGCGCGCCTGCTACGCCTGCTCGAAAACGGCGAATACCTGCGCGTGGGCTCCAGCCGCGTGGCCAAAGCCGATGTGCGCGTGATCGCGGCCACCAACCGCAACCTCATCGACATGATCCAGCAGGGGCGCTTTCGGCAGGACCTCTACTTTCGCCTCAACACTGTGGCCATCAACGTACCGCCCCTGCGCGACCGCGGCGACGATATCGAGCTGCTCTTCAACTACTTTGCCCTCGAGTTTGGCGAAAAATACCAGCGCGACCCTATCGTGCTAGAGCAGGACGCTGTGCCGCTGCTCTTCAAGTACCGCTGGCCTGGCAACGTGCGTGAGATGCGTAACTTGGTAGAAAAGCTCACGGTGTTGGTGAAGGGCGAAATGATCAGCGCCACGGTGTTGCAGCGCAACTTGCTGATCCAAGACAGCTATCTGCCCAGCGTGGTTTCTCTACCCGGCCCTGGCGGCAGCCACAACGGCGATGAGCCACCCTTGGGCCAGGATGACCGCGCGATGCTGCTACAACTGATCAACCGCCTGGGCAAGGAAGTGGGCGACCTCAAAAAGATGATGTACCTGATCTTGCAAGGCCGCGAAAGCGAGGCCCGCAACATGCAGGGCTTCGAGGGAGGCTCAGGCCCAGGAAAC
Source organism: uncultured Bacteroidia bacterium (assembly GCA_964449365.1). GTDB lineage: Bacteria > Bacteroidota > Bacteroidia > J057 > J057 > CAYVAP01. The sequence goes on along the minus strand of CAYVAP010000099.1, from coordinate 3,355 downwards.
ATGAGCGGTGGCTCTCGCCGCTACGACGAAGACTACGACGACGACGTTTTTCACGATCCCGAGTACGCCGAGCCGATGCAGCCCACTCGCTCCACGCCACCCCTGCTGGAGGAGTCCCTGTCGCTGGAGCGCAAAGAAAAGGAGCTGATTACCAAGGCCCTCAACAAGCACCACAACAACCGCAAAAAAGCCGCCGCTGAGCTGGGCATCTCTGAGCGGACTCTGTACAGGAAAATCAAAAACTACGATATTGTGGGGTAGTTGATAATTGGGAATTCGAAATTCGGAATTTGAAATCCCGAATCCCGAATCAATCCCGCCACACAAACGGAAACAGCAGCACCGAAACCCCGGTCAGCGCCACCACGATGCCGCCGAGTAGCAGGAAGGTATTTTGCTCCAGGTCGATGTCGAGGCCCTGAACGGCGTTTTGCGACAGGTCGATCAGTACTAGCAGAATGGGTACGATCAGAGGGAAGCTCAGCACGGCCAGCAGGGTGGTGCGGTTTTCGGCTTTGGCCGCAATAGCCGATACCAGGGTCAGATTCGCAGCCAGGGCAGCGCTACCCGCACTCACGACGCCCAGCATCAAGGGCCAGTTGGCGATTTCGATGCCGGTGAGAAAGGCATAGGCCACTAGCGTGATCAGCGCCATGAAGGTCAGCAGTAGAAAATTATACAGCATTTTGGCGATGATGATGGCCGCCGGACTGGCCAGGCTGTAGAGGTACAGCAAGTTGCCCGGTCGCTCAGACATGAAGCTCTTGGCCACCGCATTGATGCTCACGAACAGCAAGATGATCCAATAGAGGATGTTCCAGGTGACGGGGTTGAGTTTGTCCACCAAAGCCAGCGAAATCACCACCACCATGCTCACCACGTAGAGCAGCAGGCCGTTGAGGGCGTACTTTTGCTTCCATTCGATGAGGAGCTCTTTGTACAGCAGGGCGAGGATTTCTTGGAGCATCAGAGGACAGTGAACAGGGGACAATGAACAATGAACAGTGAACAGTGGGCAATGAACAGTGATCAATGATCAGTAAACTACGGACTGCGAACTAAAAGCCGCCAACTACGATCGCCCGAGAAGGGCTGAAGAGGAGCTGGTTGCTTGGTGAACGCATAGATAGCAGTTCTAGCTTTGCGGTGCAAAGGGTGGGGCAATTCCTCTGCCATTGCTAGGCAGGTCTCATGACGCTTCAATGGTTCTCACTGCGAGACCTAAACCTCTACCGCTTTGGGTGCGTTGTACCGAGCAATCGACCTCCAAGCCGTATCCATATCCCCCTCTTCTATGCCTCTTTCCCCCGACGTATTCGCTTTCCTCCAAGACCTGGAGGCTCACAACCACAAAGAGTGGATGGACGCGCATCGCGACCGCTATGAAGCTGCTCGTGAGGAAGTCTTGACCCTGATCGATCAGATCTTGGAAGAGATGGCTGACTTCGAGCCGGCGGCGCGCATCCTTACTGCCCGCGAGGCCATTCTACGCATCAACCGCGACATTCGCTTCAGCAAAAATAAAGCGCCCTACAAAAACTACTTTGGGGCCATCATCTCCAAGGGGGGTGGCCACCGCAGCAGCTATCCTGACTACTACCTGCATCTCTCGCCGGGGCAGTCCTTTGTGGCGGGTGGCTGCTATCAACCTGACCGGGAGGCGCTCAAGCTGCTGCGCCAACGTATCGCCCATCAGGCTCCGCGCCTGCGGGCCATCCTCGACGCGTCGGATTTCAGGGATTATTTTGGTGCGCTGGATGGCGACACCCTCAAAACCTCGCCCCGCGATTATCCTAAAGATCATCCCGACCTCGACCTGCTCAACCACCTGAGCTTGGCCGCGAGCCATCGCCTGAGCGATGAACTGGTGCTGAGCGAGCAACTGGTGCCCGAAGTGATCGCCGCCTTTCGGCGGGTGCAGCCCTTGATCGAGTTTTGTGATGAGGCGCTGGCAGAAGCCGGTGAACTGCCCCGGCAGCGATGAAAATTTTCCGCTGAGCGATTGGCCATCACTGAGCGATTGGTTAAGTTCGAGGGATCGTTATTTCTCATTCTCAACCAACCTTCTCAACGTATGGCAGACACTCCAAAGCCCGACCGCGACCTCGAAAAGAGCTATCCCACCGATCAGTTTGTGGCCAAGCTCCGTCGCCTGGCTGATGCCCTCGAAACGGGCGAGCCCTTCGAAATCCAGATCGACAACGAGCGCATCTACGTGCCCAAACGCGCTGTGTTCAATATCGAGCACGAGCGCGAAGATGGGGAGGAAGAAATCGAATTCCAGCTCAAGTGGAGCGTGGAAGGTTGACTTTGTGAACCCCTTATCCGTGCTGATGAGGGGTTTTCTTGCGAAAAGTGGCTCTCAGGTCATGGGGCCCAAACGTCCTGCCCTGGCCTCAGTTAGTTGGACCAATCAACGTGAGTCCATATGAAACTGCTGCCATTTTGCCTCATCTCCGCCTTGTGCTTGGCACAGATGGCCTACGCCCAAGCCCCTGCGTCTTGGGACACTACCTGGCAACCCTTTGCGCCAGGCATAATTTCCCTGCCAGACATCCGTGAGACTTCCCCCTCCATGACCCAAAGCGGGGATACCCTGGTTTTTGCCCGCACGGAAAACTGGGGCGATAAGGTGCCCTACCTGGCTACTCGTAATGGGGCGGATGCCCCCTGGCGGGTGGCAAAACTGCCTTTCGCCGACACCCTCTACAACCTGGCCATCAGCCCCGATGGGCAGACTATTTTTATGAAGCAGTACGACAGCCTGGACCAGGAAAAGGTCAGTCGGGTATTCGTGGTGCGTCGCACGGCCGAGGGCTGGACCGAGCCCGTGGAGCAAGATTCTCTCTTCAATCTCAACGCCGGGTACTTTTGCCCTTTGCCCAACGGGCGGCTCTATCTGTTTGCTCGCCTGCCTCAGCCAGGCATCTATTACAGCGATCCTGGCCCCGACGGTAGTTATGGCCCGCTGGTTTGGCTGAGTGATGCGGTGGGTGAAGCGGCCCGCACGGGTTTCGACGTCTTTATGCACCCTGATGAGGATCAGTTGTTGATCACCTTATCTTTTTCCAAAGAAGAAGAGGCAACTGGCCGAGGCCCGGATGGCTTTTATTATTTTCGTAAGAGCGATGCGGGCTGGTCTTCGGGCGAGTACCTACCTTTGCCCTACGGCTGGGGAGCTACCGTTACGCCGGACGGGCAATTGATTTTCGTCGACGCGGGTGATTTGCAGATTATGCCGTTGGAAGAGTTGGGGTTGAGGTGGTAGGAGGGAAAGATTTGTGCGGGGGGCATGGTGTTTCGCGCGGATTTCGCTGATGGCGCAGAGAGGGGATGGCTTTTGTTTTCTCGCGCG
>CAYVAP010000098.1:0-10565 GCA_964449365.1 uncultured Bacteroidia bacterium | reverse complement strand
GCTCACGGAAAATTTGTAGGTAGAATTGATTTTTGATGAGCGGGTGGGCGACATCATCCGGGGCCGTGGCGAAGGAAACATCAACATGAAGGTCGACGAGTCGGGGACTTTTTCGATGTACGGGCGCTATGAGGTACAGCAGGGCGATTATTTGTTTACCTCGCAAAATGTCATCAATAAAAAATTCGAAGTCGTGCCGGGCGGCAGCATCGTATGGACAGGCGATCCCTACGACGCCCAGATCGACATCCAGGCTCGCTACCCTGTGATGGCCGACATCCGAGATATCGTGGGGGCGGAGAATGCCATTCGGGTGCCCACCAACGTCTTGATGCATATGCAAGGCTCGTTGGAGCAACCCGAAATCAGCCTCTCGATCGAGCTCAACAACCTGAGCGAAGGCTACGTCAGCGAAGTAGCTTCTTACGTGCGCTCGATCCAATACGACGAACAGGAGCTCAACAAGCAGGTCTTCAGCCTGATGGTCTTCAACCGCTTTGCGCCGGCGGGCCTTACCGGGCAATTGGCTGGTACAGGGGTGACCACTAGCATCTCCGAGATGCTCAGCAACCAGCTCAACTACTTGCTATCGAGCTTTACCCAAGACAATCTGAACGTGAACCTCAACGCCAGCAACTTTCAGGATGTCAACCTGATGCTCTCCTGCCGCTTTTTCAACGAGCGGATCACCATCGAGCGCGACGGCAGCCTGCCCTGGACCAACAATGACTCTCCTTCTGGCCAAGGCAACCCGAACGACACTCAAGCGCAGGATCAGCTTTCTAGCTTGATCGGGGACGTCAGCATCGTCATTCGCCTGCTGCCCAATCCCAAGAAGGAATCCAATCAGATCAGGCCCAGTGAGTTGGTGCTCGAAGTGTTTAATCGCAACACGGTCACCCAAGATGGCAGTGGCACCAATGCCTCTACCCAGACTGGCTTGGGGATTTTTTACAAAAAAGATTTTGACCGACTCCAGGAGATCCTGCGTCGGCGCAAGCAAGACCGCGATACTACCAGGCGATAACCCAAATGATTCATGGCTGAGATCCAATACCTTTCTACCCCTCGTACGGGTAGGCTCATTTTAGAAGGCGACACCCAAGCGGAGATACAGCACTTGTGGCTAGTGTTTCATGGCTATCGGCAGCTTGCGGCCAATTTTGCGCGGCGCTTTGCCAGCCTGGTCGAGCCGGGCGTGGTGATCGCGGCACCAGAGGGGCTATCGCGGTTTTATGTCGATGGGGTGCGGGGCAAGGTCGGCGCTAGCTGGATGACCAAAGAGGATCGCCTCGCCGAGATTCATGATCAGCGGGCCTGGTTGGATCGGGTTTGGGATCAATTGCAAACGCTGCCCGGGCAGCCAAAGGTCCATTTGTTAGGATTTTCGCAAGGCGTGGCTACCGTGTGGCGCTGGCTACTCACCCATCCTCTACGGCCCGACAGCCTGACCCTGTGGGCGGGGACCATCCCCGAAGAGACCAACGAGGCCCTCGAAGATCGCCTGCGCCAGCTCACTCTCACGGTCGCCTATGCCTCCGAGGATGAGTTTATCCCCCAAGATCGGGCCGAAGCCTACGTGGCTGGCCTCAAAACCCGTTATCCACACCTTCAAGTCATGCCCTTCGAGGGGCGACACGACATCCCGCAGGCCCCCTTGCTCGCCCTTCGAGCGCAACTCTACCATGCTCACTCTCAGCCATAGAGAGGCAGCATGGCAGCTTGTTTCAGCAGACCAATTATTAGCAAAATAGCAAAATGAAGCCAATTAAGCATTTTTTAGGCAAGTCAAAACAGCTTGCGAAAATGACGGTAGCAGAGGTCAGGGCATGTAAGGCATCTTGCGAAAATTCGCTAAAAATTTCTTGGCGAATTAGTAAAGTTTTCCTATCATACTGATAATAAGCATGGTGGCTGACTTGGTTGATGAGAGGGCTGCTTTTTCCAGCCAGAACCAATCGTCTCTTCATGTAAGGCTATCTGGCTGAATGAAGAAGAATAATCCATCATTGAAAGCATCTTTCCCATTAGAAAATCGTTTATAGATAGAGAATTCTTTTTGCTATCACGCTGTTATCCCACTCCAACCTGCTACCTTTCTCATGAACCAGATCCTTGTCCCGCTCAACTCTCGCTCCGATTTCAAGAATATCCTCAACTATGCGGAATCTATCGCTTTGCGTGCAGGTGCAAAGTTGGTGGTGCTTTATGCTGGTGGACGCCGAGCGGTGCGCGGGGAAGGTATGCAATACAACTCTCAGCAACCGATTGGCCCCTTCGTAGAATCGATTCGCAAGCATCGGGTGCGCCAGCATATTCGCAGCATTTGTCAGCGCCTGCTGGAGCGACGAGTCGATTTTTCCGTGCAACTGGTCAATCGCTCAGGCAGTGGTGAAATCATCCGCGCGATAGAGCAAGCCGATTACGATCTGGTTTTGATGGGCACCCACGCCCGAGCTGGCTTGAGAGGGTTCTTTCAAGGTGCGCTAGCCAGTCGGATCATTGGCACGGTCAAGACCCCCGTATTCGTGGTACCCTCTCGTGGTCGCTTCAATGAAATCCAGCACATCACCTACGCAGTCGATCTCACCGACTACGATCCCAATATCATCAAGCAGGTCAAAGCGATCGCTACTCTCTTTGATGCCAAGCTGACCATCGCTCACGTCAATTCTGCTGAAGAAGAGGAAGCCAACCGCGAGCGCTACCTCAACAGCCTGGAGAAGACGATCACCGATACCCTCGATTATCCCAAGATCAATTATCGATTTTTTGATCATGCTGACCCTTTGGCCGGGCTCAAAAAGCTGATCAATCTCGAAAATAGTCAGGTGGTAGCGATGACCAACCGCACCAAGCGACGCCGCTGGTCCAACCGCAGCCTGACCCGTAAGATGGCACGAGAGCTTGCGGTGCCTGTGCTAGCCTTCCGCAAACACGGATAAAGATTTTTCTTTGCAAATAGTATCTTTCCTACGAGGCTGTCTCCGCCATGAGACAGCCCTTTTTTTGGGGGGCTTCACCTTTTGAGGCGGAGGTCGATGGCTAGTGCTTCGCATTCGAAATTTGCTGATTGTGACGCTTTCGGTTGGTGGCAGTTTAGGTGTGGTTCACCCCCGTAGCCCCCTCAAGGGGGCATTCAGACAGGGTTGAGCTTTGCTCAATCGTCAAACAAATCCCCCTTGAGAGGGACAAAGGCGGTGAAGTGGCACCATGTTCATGCTCTTAAGCCTTGATCATCAACTGTTTTGAAAAGGGGGCGGAGCAACCGATTCCGGCATAATCAGGAAATTTGTGAGTAGGAATCCGTCATTGAAGGCAAACCTAGCCGCTTGGTGCGGCCACTGAGTGAGCCAGTATAGAAGCTGGCCTGTGCCGAAGACCCTTATCCTATGAGCCCTTTCATATAGGTGAGTCGAAACTAATGGCTTGATTCATCAGCCATCCCCCCTCGAAATCTTTTCGTTTCTATGGAAAATCTCCCTGTGCTTACTCTTTACCAGCAGTAAGCCGTACGGCAACCCTGGGCTACCACGATAGCTCGGCTCCACATCGAGCCCAAGGTCCACCCCCCGATCACCCACCAATCACCCACCGATCACCCCGACCACCCACCGATCACCCCGATCACCCCGATCACCCCGATCACCCATCGACCACCCCGATCACCCACCGATCACCTCGATCACCCCCCGATCACTGTTCATTGTTCACTGTTCACTGAAGAAAAACTGACCCATGAAAAAGCTCCTCCTCCTCTGCCTCCTCGCCCTCAGCGCCGCCGCCTGGCCCAGCAACCCCTTTTTGCAGCGCCTCAGCCAGCAACTCGACCGCTGGCAAAGCGCCCGCCCCGAGGACAAGGTCTACCTGCAAACCGACCGCCCCCTCTACCGCCCGGGCGAGACCATCTGGTTTGGTGTGCAGGTGCGCGACGGAGCCACGCTGCAAGCCTCGGCCCAGAGCCAGATCGTGCGGGTCGAGCTGATCGACCCCAAGGGCCAGGTGCAAAAGAAGTTTCAGCTCATCGCTCAGCAGGGCGTGGCCCAGGGCGAATACGACCTCAGCGAGCAGGCCCCCGGCGGCTTGTACAAGCTGCGTGCCTACACCCAATGGCAGCAAAACGACCCCAACCCTGCCATCTTTGAGCAGGAACTCACCGTGCAGCGCGTGGTGCTGCCCCGCCTCAAGATGCAACTTGATTTTCAGCGTAAGGCTTACGGCCCTGGGGCCATGGTGGCGGCAGACTTGTCCCTTCAGCCAGACAACCAGCAACCGCTAGCCCACCAGCCCCTGCGCTACGTGGTCAGCCGCGACGGGCGGCCCCTGCTCGACAGCACAGCCCAGACCAACGCCGAGGGCCAGGCTACCTTGCGCTTTGCCCTCCCCCCGAATCTCACCTCGCCTGACGTCTTGCTCAACGTCCTGATCGAATACCAGGGCCAGACCGAGTCCATCAGCCGGGCCGTGCCCGTGGTGCTCAACCGCATCGGGCTGGAATTTTTCCCTGAAGGCGGCGACCTGGTGCAGGGCCTACCGGGCCGCGTGGCCTTCCGCGCCCGCAACGAGCACGGTAAGCCCGCCGATCTCGCCGGGGTGCTGCTCGATCCGCAGGGGCGCGAACTCACCCGCTTTGCCAGCTACCACGACGGCATGGGAGCCTTGGCCTTCACCCCGCAGCCGGGGCAGCGCTATCAGGTGCGCCTCACCGAGCCGCAGGGCGTGGACAGCCTCTACCAGTTGCCCGCTACACTGCCGCAAGGCTATGGCTTGCAGGTGCGCACGGTAACCCGCGAGCAGGCCACCTTGGTGCTGCGCAGTACGCAGCGTGCAACGGTTTCGCTCATCGGCACGGTGCGGGGTCAAGCCTACTTCACCGCCGAGGTGCCCATCGAGCGTGATTCGCAGGTGGTAGAGGTACCGCTGGCCGATTTTCCCATCGGGGTGGCGCGCTTCACCCTCTTCGACGCGCAGCAGGTCGAGCGCTGCGAGCGGCTGGCTTTCGTCAACCGCCATCGGCAGTTGCAGATCGAGATCGAAACCGATCAGAGGCAGTACCTGCCCCGCGAGAAGGTGGCCCTTACCCTGCGCACCCGCGACGCACAGGGCCGCCCCGTACCTGCCGACCTATCCCTCAGCGTGGTGGACGATCAGTTGCTCAGCTTCGCCGATGATAAATCTAGCAACCTGCTCTCCTGGCTGCTGGTAGAGTCGGAGATCGTGGGCGAGGTGGCGGAGCCAACGTTTTATTTCGATCCGGAGGAGGAAAAAGCCGCCCAAGCGCTGGACTACCTGCTGATGGCGGCGGGCTGGCGGCGCTTCACCTGGGCGCAGATGCAGCAGGGGCCTTATCAGCCCTTGGCCCACCGGCCAGAGCGTACCGTGCTACACGGCAAGGTCTGGGGCTACAACGGACAGCCCCTGCCCGAGGCCCGCATCCGGGTGGGCGACTCACCCGTCGAGCTGCGCAGCAATGCCCGGGGCGAATTTCACCTGCATCACGTGGACCTCTCGCAGCCCACGCCGATCTGGGTACGCTCGCCCGATAGCGCGTGGGAAGAGGTGTTTTGGCCCCAGCGGTATGGGGATACGTTGCAGTGCCATTTGGGACACATCGAAGGGCGCGTGGTGGATGAGCGAGGTGAGCCGATGATGGGAGCGACCATCCGGGCGGTAAATGCGCAACGCAAGATATGCTATGGAGCCTACACCGACTTAGAGGGGAAGTTCCAATTCCGCATTGGACCTAAGCTGGGGAAAGATGGCTATTTCCTGATCTCTCACGTTGGTTACCAGACCGATACCATCCCGCTGACCCAATGGCGGCAAGGTCAAACCATCGCGCTAAAACCAAGGCCAGGCAGTCATCTCAATGAGGTGGTGATCGTCCAGGCCGCAAAACCCAGACGCCGCAACCGCGTGGTGTCTTCTGCCCTCACGGCTGAACCCAACCGATCATTCGAAGTAAAGAAAAAGAGCCGTGTGAACGTCGAGGCGCCAAAGGTGGGAGAGGTGTTTGTCGATGGTGAAATCGACAGCGAGAAGGACCAGCCCAGACCGAAGCCAGCACCGAGCGAAGAAGTCGATCGGCTGCGCGCAGTAGAAGCGGCCCAAGCGCAAATGTCAGCAGAGAAGATGGCCGAGATCGAAGCGCTGCGCAGTCAACTAGAAAAGATGGAAGTTCAGGCCAATAGACAAAAAGCAGCCCTAGAACCAGCGCCCGACATCAACGATTTTATTTTCGCCGACGAGGAGCCAAGGCCGCTCAACCTGAGCGAAATCGTAAAACGCATTGGCTACCCCCAAATGGCGCGAGAGGCTGGCATCGATGGAACGGTGGTTCTGCGGGTGTTGGTGGGAAAAGACGGTACCTACCGCAGGCACAAGGTCATTGATCAGGCCCATCCGATGCTGACAGAGGCCGTTACCGAACATATCGACCAAGTCAAATTTACGCCTGCCATCCAGGGCGGGAAGCCTATTCCCTTTTGGGTGAATATTCCCTTTCACATCAAACCACTAAGCGACGAGGATGATCTGCCGCCCCCCACCGACTGGATGCCAGCCATCCCAACACATCTGCGACAGACCCGCATTCGCAGCACCGGCCAGCCTGGCCCCATCAACCTAGGCGAAGCCTGGAGCTTGTTTCAGTACCCAAAGATCGCCCAAGAGGCCAATATCCAAGGCGAGGTCCGCTTCCGGGTGCAGGTCAATGCCCAGGGCAAATACGTCCAACACGAACTGATGGCCCAGGCCCATCCCATCCTGACCAAGGCGGTGGAGCCGCACCTGAGCGCCCTGCGCTACCAGCCCGCCGAGGCCGACAGCCTGCGCTGGGTGGAGGTGCCTTTCCGCTTCGAATTGACCGACCCCAGCGAATTTGACCTGCCAAACTTTACGCCCCCCAAGGCGCGCAAGCCCCAGCGCATGCCCTACCACCGGGTGCGCCAGTTCCCTGTGCCTACCTACGACGCCCCCGCTCCGGCCAACCAGCCCCGCGACGACTTCCGGCGCACCCTGTACTGGAATGGCCACGTGCAGACCGATGCCCAGGGCGAAGCTACCCTGCGCTTTCCCACCTCCGATGCGCTGACGAGCTTTCGCCTCACGGTGGAGGGGCTGAGCCGCCGCGGCCTGCCGGGCCGGGCCGAAACGGTCATCTTCACCCAAAAGCCCCTGGCCCTGCAAGCCCGCCTGCCGGTGCAGCTCATCGCGCAAGACACCCTGCGCCTACCCCTGACCGTGCTCAACCACAGCCCCCAGGCCATGACCGCCGAGCTGAGCTACCGCATCCCCGACGCGCTGGCCGCGCTGGAGGAGCTACCCACCCGCCTCGACTTGGCGGCGGGCGAAAGCCGCACCCTCTACCTGCCCCTGCGCGTGGTGGCTGCTCGCGGCGATGGCCGCTTGGAAGTGCGCCTCGCTGCCGGGGGCTTCTCCGACGCCGTGGCCCAGACCCTGCGCATCGTGCCGCGCGGCTACCCGCTCGAGCAGGCGTTTTCGGGCCAGCAAATGGCTGCCCAGTACCAGACGGCATTTCCCCACCTGGTGCCTGGCTCGCTACGCGGGCGGTTGACTGTCTTCCCCAACGTGGGCGGCGAACTGCTCAGCGGCCTAGCGGGCATGCTGCGACAGCCCCGTGGTTGTTTCGAGCAAATCACCTCCTCGACCTATCCCAACCTCTTGGTGCTCAACTACCTGGAGCAAACTGAGCAGGTCGATCCGGCCCTGCGGCAGCGGGCCCTCGACCTGATCGCCGCTGGCTATCGGCAGTTGACGGCCTACGAATGCCAGGACGGCGGCTACGAATGGTGGGGTAAAGGCCCCGGCCACGAGGGGCTGACCGCCTACGGCCTGATGGAGTTTGTGGACATGGCCAAGGTCTGGGACGGGGTGGACGCCCAGATGGTCAAGCGCACGGCGGATTGGCTGCTGAGTCGCCGCGACGGCGAGGGGAGATTTTTGCGCAATCCTAAAGCCGCGCACCAATTTGGCCTGGCGGATGAAGCCACTATGAGCCTGTACATCACCTGGGCCTTGACCGAGGCGGGCTACCGGAATTTGCCCCGCGAAATCGACTATGCCTACCAGACGGCCCGGCGCAGCCAGCGCCCCTACCAGCTCGGCTTGGCCGCCAATACGCTGATGAACGTGGGCCGCCGGGCCGAAGCCCGCGAGTTGCTGGCCCTGTTGCAAGGACAGCAGCAGCCGCAAGGGCAGTGGGTACACACGGTGGCCCAACGTTCGGCGCCGGGTTCGCAGGGGCAATCGCTCACGGTGGAGACCGCTGCGCTGGTACTGATGGCTTTGCTCAAAGATCCGCACGGCGACCTCGCCACCATGCAGCGCACGGCGGCTTACCTGCGCCGCGCCCGCTCGACCTTTGGCACCTACGGCAACACCAACGGCACGGTGCTAGCCCTGCGGGCCTTGGTGGCCTTCGCAGAGTTTAGCCGCGAGGTCAAAACCGATGGGCGGGTGGAAGTGTGGGTGGCAGGGCAGCGGGTGGCGCAAGCCGATTATCAAGCTGGCCGCAAGGAGCCGCTGGTCCTCGACAGCCTGGCGCGTTTTCTCAGCGGCGCTCAGCAGCAGGTGGAGCTGCGCTTTGCCGACACCGAAACGCCGCTGCCCTACACCCTGGGCCTGACTTGGCACACCAGCCTGCCCGCCAGCGATAGCGCCTGTGCGGTGGGATTGACGCTGGATATGACCCAAACTGCGCTAGGCATGGGTGAAACGGCCCGCCTCACCGCCCGGGTGCAAAATCGCACGGACCAGGGACAAGCCTCTCCCATCGCGCGGCTGGCCCTACCCGCCGGGCTGAGCTGGCAGCCCTGGCAGCTCAAAAAGCTGGTGGAGGAAGAGCAGGTGGCTTTCTACGAAATCTTTGACCAGGAACTGGTGCTGTACTGGCGCGACCTGGCCCCCGGCGCGGCCAAGACCATTCGCCTGGATGTGAAAGCCGAGGTGCCGGGGCAGTACGCAGCGGCGGCTTCGCAGGCGTATCTCTACTACCAGGACGAACTGCGCAGTTGGGTGGCGCTGCCGAAGATCACGATCCGCCGATGATACCCGGGGTAGCATTTCACATCACTTCAGGGGTGTCCAGACCGCACCATCAACTGGTCAACCTTCCCTCGACACGCTGACGGAAGAGCCGGTCGTTTTGGCATGTTGATCAGTCGTTGTGTTGATTGGGGCAAAAGAAGACATAACCTTGCGCCCTTCGATCTATTTTGCTAGGCGAATAGATAGCGACAACTGGCTATTTTGAAAAAAAAGACCAACCGCTCTTTTCGCAAACGCCTTATCCGCTCAGCAGGGTTGATCTTGCTCGGGGGGATAAGTTGTTTGCTGTGTAGCCCTTGGTGGCTGCGCCCTCACCGCCCTTTGTCCAACGCCCAGGCGCTCATCATAGAGGGCTATTTAGCCGATTCGAATGTCGGCCCGGTGGCGGCCTATTTGCAAGCCCATCCTCAGCTAAAGGTACTCACCACTGGGGCCAATCTCAGCAGCATGGTGTTTAAAACGCATCAGCCGGGTAAGCTGTTCTGGCGCTTCTCTGATACAGCCCTCTTTCAACCGCTGAACTCATCCAGGCCAAACATCCGTCTCAAAGGACACAGTAAGGGGTGCAATGAACAGGCATGCATCTGGACCGTAGCGGTAGATGGCGATACCCTCTTTGATGGCGAGATGGCGAACTATCAGGCACAAAGCTGGCAATACCATAGCCGCTCCCCTGCTCGACCGCTCCAGGAAATTGCCATTACCTTTGGTCATCCCCAGCCTGATAGCAGTTGCCACTGAGTCATCTGGTACCTGTTCGTAGACGGCATGATGAGCGTGCCGCAACACATCAGGTTTGAACCACAGGATACGCTGCAACCAGCTCAGCTACTTGCCAGCACGTTGGGTGAAAGCATCAAAAACGCGCTGATCGCGCGGGGGGTGGCGCCGGAGCGTATCATGGCCGTGCCACCGCAGCGGAGCAACCACCTGCGTACATATCATGCCGCGCTAGGACTGCCCGGTTTTTTAGCCACCCACTATCCTGACCTCCGCAGGGTAGAGTTGCTCTCCCAAGGATTCCACGCCCGTCGCTCTTGGGAGAGCTACCGGCTGGCGTTGCGAGGCACAGGCATCGAGGTTGGCATCCGACGTGTCCAAGCTGCTTCGACGCTCCGTGGCTCGGAGCATCTGTGGTGGCAAACCAAGGAAGGCCGCCGCAGCTTCATCCGCCAGTTGCACAAATATGTAGGGTGGTGCTGGTGGCGATGCTGGCCGGGGACCCGTGCGACGACTGGGGTTGCCCACGTGTAACCTACTGCTTCGCATTTGAAATTCGTAATTCGTAATTAGGAATTGAAAGTAAATCTAGCCGCTCGGCGCGGCCACTGAGTGAGCCAATATGTGGGGGGCTAGCCAAAGTGCCTGATCCCCATATACCTTATTTCCCTTATACCCCTAGCCGTTCATATAGGTGAGGTTGAAAGTAAATTTAGCCGCCTGGGCGGCCACTGAGTGAGCCAATATGTGGGGGGCTAGCCAAAGTGCCTGATCCC
>CAYVAP010000097.1:0-10572 GCA_964449365.1 uncultured Bacteroidia bacterium | reverse complement strand
CACATTCGCAGAAATGATGAAGCCGCTGCGGTAGGGTAAAATTTTTATGAGTTGTCGTAGAAACAATTAGCTCCCAACGATGGCATACAAAAGGCAATTGACCTGATGGAATTATGTAGGAGAAGCAAAGAAGATCGATTGGTTTTTGGCCGATTTTGGTGCAGATTGCATACAGTAATGCTTCAAGGGAGGCTTATCGAGAGCGTAAACCAGTCATAATTCCATTCTGCTATCGTTGTTGATCTTATTATGTTCGCCGTTGCAGCTCTACTTTAACCTGATATCGAAATGAAACGAATGCTTGCTCGTGTGTCGCTGACCACGCTGCTGGTCGCGCTCTTCTCGGTCAGCCTCAAGGCGCAAGACCCGCAGTACTCACAGTTTTACTCCAACCTGGTGATGCTCAACCCGGCCTTCACGGGGTCTGGTATCGGCCCTCGGGTCGCACTCAACTACCGGGCACAGTGGGTAAATATTCCAGGTTTTTACAACCAGTTTGCCGTCTCCTACGATCAGCCCCTCCAGTTTTTGGGGCAGGAAAATGGCATTGGGGTTAACATCAACGCTGATCAGGCAGGCGAGGGCAACCTCACCAAGATCAATGCGACCTTCAACTATTCTTACCAAGTCGAAATTGTCCGCGATCACTTTCTGCGGGCAGGGATCAGCGCCGGGATCATCCAGGCCAGCATTGATCCTTCGAAGCTTCGCTTTCCCGACCAAATCGACCCTCGCAACGGCTTTGTGTACGCTACTCAAGAGCCCTTGGGCAACTGGTCACTCAACCGCATCAACCCCGACGTGAACGCAGGTCTGGCTTACTTCAACGAATATGCCTGGCTAGGCGCTACCGTCAACCACATCACTCAGCCTGATGAGGTCTTTACCAATGTAGAGAACCAAGACGGCGACGCCATTCGCCTGCCCCGCAAATACACCTTCACCGGTGGTCTGCGCATTCCGCTGCGCAGCTATAATAGTCGGCGCGAACTATCGCTGTCGCCTGCGGTACTGTACAAGATGCAGGGCGAGTTTCGCCAGATCGACGTGGGCCTCTACGTCAACGCTGACCCCATGGTGTTTGGGGTGTGGTATCGCCACCAAGACGCGGTGATCGGCCTGATCGGAGTACAAACGCCCGATGAGCGTGTCAGCTTTGGCTACTCCTTCGACTATACCATCTCGACCTTGACCCAGGGCATTTCTGGTGGTTCACACGAGATTTCGCTGGTGATGGAGTTCGAACCCATCTACCGCCGCAAGTCGATCAAGCACCGCAGCCTGCCTTGCCCCAAATTCTAGTGCCCTCGGAATTAAGTAATCAACCATTCGAAATTCGCATAGAATCTTGACCAGCAGCACTTTCAATTGCGAATTACTGATTACGAATTTCGAATGCGAAGCTCTAGTTCGTTCGGGTCAAAAGCCCCCTGAGAGTTTTCTCATACCTTCGAGGGGGGAAAGTTCTGACTCGCTACATTTATATGTGAAGTAAGTTTGGTGGGAAGCTGATTCTGCGACCCTCGAAGCATGACCTTCGACCCAGTATATTGGTAACCATTACCTTCGATTCTTAACGACATCACCTAGGTCCTAAGCACCTGTCAATCTTCGATTTATGAAAAAGAGAAGCTTCATCCTCGCGGTAGCAGCTCTGTTGGTGGCCGGAACCATGGTTAGCTGTAACCACAAGGCCAAGATCAACCGGGTAGGCAAGCGAAGCAGCAAAACTGGTATCAAGTATTCTGAAGACACCTATCAACCCCCCAAATTCAAAGAGCAAGATCCTGCGCCCGGCTTGATCTTGATCCCGGGCGGTACTTTCGTGATGGGTGGTGGCGAAAAAGACATCGAGTACTCGATGGACAATCGTCAGCGCCAAGTAACGGTGCAGAGCTTTTACCTGGACGAGACGGAGGTAGCCAACGTCGACTGGAAAGAATTTCTCGCTGACGTGAAAGCCGGTGGCCTTGGCTATCGTGGCGAAGATGATAAAGATGTACCTCTCCAATACGAAAATCTGGTGCCTGACACCAACGTGTGGCGTCGCGACTTGGCATTCAACGATCCTATCGCTAGAACTTACTATAGCCATCCCGCCTTTAACATGTACCCAGTAGTGGGCATCAACTGGCATCAGGCCAACGAGTACTGTAAGTGGCGTACCTACATCGTCAACACTACCCGCAAGGAAGACGACGAAGATGCCATCGACTACCCAGCTTACCGCCTGCCTACTGAGGCTGAGTGGGAATATGCTGCCCGTGGCTTACAGGAAAGTGAGATCTACGCCTGGGAAGGTAAGTCGCTTCGCAATCGTAAAGGTCGCTTCCGCGCCAACTTCAAGCGTGGCCGTGGGGATTACGCCGGCTGGCGTGGCGGCGATGGCCACCACATGACCGATGGCTACATGATCACCGCTCCTGTGCGTGAGTTTTGGCCCAACGACTTTGGCCTCTACAACATGTCCGGCAACGTGGCCGAGTGGACCCAAGACACCTACCGTCGCCTGGCCCTTGAAGATGTGGATGACTTCAACCCTTACCGCCGCAAAGGTCAGACGGAGATTCGCCCTGACAATTGGCTCGACGACGTCAGCTATCAGCAAAAGTCTTCGCTGCTCGTGGTCGATGATGAGTTTGCTCGCGACGACGCCGATCCCAAAGACGGCGCCAAGGTATACCGCGGTGGCTCTTGGTACGACATTGCCTATTACCTCTCTCCTGGAGTCCGTCGCTACTTCCCTGCTGACTCTTCCAGCGCGACCATCGGGTTTCGCTGCGCCATGATCCGGGTAGGTAGCCCCGACTGATTTGCAGAAATTTGGTTTTGATCCATCGCTTGCACGCGAGCGCTTACCCAAGCGCTCGCGTGTTGCATTGGGGGCTTGCTCTTTTGCTGCTCGTGAGCGTACTTTTGAGAATCTAATCCCCCCCGTAGCCATGACCTTAGACGTCCGCTATCCTTTGGGGCAGCCTGAGCTGCTCCCTGCGCTGGACCGAGAAACCCGCCGCTGGAAAATTCGCACCCTCGAATCTGCGCCGGGCAAATTGCGTCGCCTCGTAGAGCCGCTCGACAGCCGTCAACTCGATCAGCCCTTGCGCACAGGAGCCTGGACTCTGCGCCAACTCATCCATCACCTGGCCGACAGCCAACTCCATGGCTACATGCGCTTCCGTTGGGCCTTGACCGAATCGCCTGCTCAGATCAAGACCTACGATCAAGATGCCTGGGCCACCTTGCCCGATATCGCGCACGGCCCTGTGGGCCTGTCCCTGCGCTTGCTAGAGGCCCTACACGCCCGCTGGGTGTTTTTGCTAGTAAAAATGCAGGACGCCGACTTTGCCCGTGAAACCTACCACCCCGAGCTAGGCACCCTCACCCTCGATCAACTGCTAGCCCTCTACGCCTGGCACTTTGAGCATCACATCGCCCAGCTCCGAGCGAAAGTCGTGAGGGAGGGAGAAATTCACTGAAACGAAACGCGGTAGCTTGCCCGGTGCGTTTGTTCGGGCATGAGGAGAATAATGCCGACCTTATCACTGAGGTGGCCGCTGGCGCGCTGATAATCAGCCAGGCCTTGCCAAGGCTCGAGGCAGACAAAGGGCGCCCCAGGCTTGGTCCAAAGACCAAAGTAAGGGAAATCAGCGATGTACATGCGCACTTCGCGCCCGCTTTGGCGCGAGCGCAGGGCCACCCACTCCGAGGTCAGGTCGTGGAAGACCAGGGCATCGCGCTGAAATAGCTCCCCTTCGAGCGGCAGGTGATCGCCCTGGGGCAAGACGCGCTCTACTTCGCCGGTATACAGGCCCCCGGCCAGGAGATGTCGGTCTACCGTCTCGGCTTGGGCCAGCACAAAATCGTAATCTTCAAACCTTTCGCCCGCCACCAGCGGGCAACGAAAGGCCGGATGTGCTCCGATAGAAAACGGCATTGGCTCCGCTCCCAGGTTGCTCACCTCGTAGGCGACCCTCAGGTCGCGCCCCTCCAAGGTGTAGGTAATGTCCAACTGAAAGTCAAAGGGATATCGCTGCTTGGTCTCAGGGGTAGCTTGCAGGCGATACGTGAGGCTACTCTCTGGAGCCTGCTGCGGCACAAAAGGCAGATCCCTGGCAAAGCCATGCTGCGTGAGGTGATAAGCCTGGCCCCGATGCTGAAATTGATCGTCCTTGAGACGGCCCACGATGGGAAAAAGCACCGGCGCATGGCGCCCCCAAAAGCTGGGATCTGCCTGCCAAAGGTACTCGGTATCATCTTTGAGGTCGCGCACCGAGGTGAGTTCTGCGCCCTGGAGGTTGACTGCGAGCTTGAGGGAATCGTTTTGCAGGATGGACATGAGATAGGATCACTGATTCTCCTTCTTGCCGCCGCCTTTGAAGGAGTCTTCTGGGCTGGCAAAAAGTACGTTGAAACTGGTGAGGCTGCCGTAAATCCGAGTGATGTACTGCTGAAGGTTGACCTTCTCCTCGTCTGAGAGCTGTTTGTTGGCATTGATCTGCTGCTCCATTACGCGTAGTCGATCTCGGACCATGACTATCTTGTGAAAGAAGGTTTCGATCGATATTTCTTTGGGCTTTTGCTCAGGATCAGCGGGTTGTAAAATCATGGTACCCCCTTGCCAGCGTTTGCCCATGTGAATGACTTCTGAAGCATCGGACCACTTTCGTAACACTGTCTCCAACATTCGTTCCACATCGCCGAGGCTGAGGCGCGCCTCCGGCAGCGGAGCCAGTTCGATGATTTCCAGGTCGGGCAAGTCTTTGTCGATCGACTTTTCTCCGAAGTGGGAGAAAGCGACCTGGTAAAAGGAGTGGCTGTTGTCCAAGACGATGCCCTCCCCGTATCGAGGATGTTTGACCCGAGTACCGATGGAAAGAGAGTGGGTGGCCATAGTGGAAAGGATTGAAACGCACAGAATAGGATGGAAATTACGACAAAAATCGGTTTCGGTATACAGTGCCCCGCCAGCGGTTTGGCACAGAGCAGCCTTTCATATTGGTTCTCCACTCAGCTCTTGCCTATGGCCAGGATAAGCGCTTCGAGGTAGTGAAAGGAGGCCAACACGCGGAAAGTCGGCGGCTGATCCTGGATTTGCTCGGCGAAAGATTCGCGTTCGAAGCTGCGGAGCAGGGCGAGCAGGCGCTCTTGATCGCTATGGTGGCTGCCTTTGAGCGGAAGTTTGCGCAAGCGTCGCTGCAAGTCTGGTCGCTGCGATAGGGCCTCCAGCAGCGCGGGGATACTCAGTCGCTGCCCGGGGCCCAGGCTGGCCTGGTAGTGCTTGAGCCAACTGACCCGCTCGATGAGCCGGGCCAAGCGCTCGATCTTGTCTTCGACGGTGCTGCGCGGCTCATCGCGTCCCAGATAGTAGTACCCTGGGCCTTGCTCTAGGGTAAAGCCCAGCGGAGCAAAGTAATCTCGCAGGGTAGCTTCGTGCTGCGAGATGACCCCATAGCAGTCGGCCTGCTCGGGGTCGCTGCTATTGGCACTGATAAAATGCCCCCGGCTAAGCCGGGCAAAGATCTCTGCCGTCTGTCGAGGGAGTTGCATGGCTCCAAAGTACGCATCTAGACGGGCTTGGACCAAAGTGCCCCGCCAGAAAAGTCGGAGCTAGGGCTTCGCATTCGAAATTCGAAATTGAAAGATTCTATGCGAATTTCGAATGGTTAATTACTTAATTTCCGAAGGAGCTAGGGGCTATTGGCACCCTTTGAGTTCTAGGCGGGGATCGATCATCAAGATGTATTGGTACGAATGGCTGAGAGTGGGAAAAGAGCTCGCCTGACTGCGAATGGGGGCGAGCACGACCTGCCCAGGATATTGGCGCTGGGCCAGCAGGGAGAGGCGACGCAGCAAGCCTTGCTCATCTGGCACGGCGTAGCGAGCTGGCATGTCGCGCAGGTAGCGCGAAAAGGTCAGTACCTGCCCGCGCACGGGGGAATCATCGGCCTGATCGAGGCGCTGCGCCAAGGGCGGAAAATCCCACTGCGGAGAGTTCCGCAGGTCGGTATGCAGCACCCCAAACTGAGCAAAATATCCGCCTGAAGCCAGGTGAGGCTGCAAGGCCAGAAAGTTGGCGTACATCTGCTCTTCGCGGCGGCGCCACACCCGCTCGAAAATCAAGGCTTTGATCACGCTGAAGCGGTAGCCGGCCATGACGTTGGTTACGATCAGTTGAGCCCGGTCGTGGTACGCACCCCAAAGCTGCTGATGAGCGGCAGGCTTGCGCGCGAAGCTACGACGCAGATCCTGGAAAAAGCGCTTGACTTCGCTAGGATAGAAGTACGGCGAGCGGTGCAGATCCTCGATGCGGGTGACGATGGCTTGCAATTCGGCAGGGATCTGCGACGCCTGCGCGGGCAGCAGGGTATGTAGTACCTGCAAGGCCAACTCGGGAGAGTGCTCCAAATCGATCCCCGCTACCTCGATGCGCTGATCTTCGGGCAGGCTTTGGTTGTAGGCGTATAGCTGCTGGTAGATAGCCATCTGGTCTTCGGGGCAGACCGGAATATTGGTAAGCGCCTTGCGCAGCAGACCTTCTTCTCCGGTCTCTAGGTATTGGTTGATGAGAAAGCCTGTGCTGTAGCTCCCCTCGATGATGAGGTGGCGGACCCGCACATGGCGATGCAGATATAGTAAAAAGGTGAGCTGAATGGCGGAGTTGATCTGCTTGTGATGCTCTTCGCCCACGAAGAAAAAGCGGTAGTCTTTCACCACCGTGTCGAGCATGGGCAAGGTGGCGGGCTGGGTATCCCGCTCAATAGGCAAGGCCACAAGCTGACTCTTCCAAAAATCTGTAGCCTGCTCCTGCGCAAACAGGGTTTGTGGAAAAAAAATCAGCCAAGCTGAGACAAGCCAGCAAAGGGGCTGAAAAGGGGCTAATGGCTTCGTACGCATGATAATTCTCTACGTAAACCGCCTGAAAAAGTCTCAGACAGAAACTTTTTTAAATTATGCCCTCATATGAACAGTCGAGCATTGGACTTTCAGACTTTTTTGTCTAAAATTATTGCCTGAAACTTAAACAAGAGATGAGATCACCCAGTCACATCTCTGAAAGGAGAGGAGGGGAAAGCAAGTATGTATTTTGCATCATATTTGTCTGACTGTGAAACAATTGGAAAACTACTTGGTTAAAAACATCAATGATCAGGTTTAACCACCTCTTCGAGTAGACATCACCGCAGAATACTCTGCACGATCTGATATTTCACAAAAATTTTACAATTCTCTTGGTATTTCAATTACCCTAATCACTACACGTTTTTTTTATGGATACTTTAAATCTCATCACCTCGATGCTGGCTACCCAGCTAGAAGCTGGTGATCCCGTAGGGTTCACCTTCTTCACCGGCTACATGTCAATGTTTGCCGCCTCTGTGTTCTTCTTCTTTGAGCGCGGTCAGGTAGACGGCAAGTGGAAAACTTCACTGCTGGTATCTGGTCTGATCACCATGATCGCTGCCGTACACTACTTCTACATGCGTGGCTACTACCTCGACGTAATGGCTACCAATCCTGAAGCCACCATGATGGAAGCTTCTCCCACACAGTTCCGTTACATCGACTGGACTCTGACTGTACCCTTGATGTGTGTAGAATTCTACCTGCTCGTCAAGCCCTTCGGTGCCAAGATGGGCCTGCTGTGGAAAATGATTGGTTACTCTCTGCTGATGCTGGTAGCTGGTTACCTTGGTGAAGCCATCGCTCCTGATCAAACCGTTCTGTGGGGTATCATCTCTACCGTTGGTTATGGGCTAATCGTGTATGAAGTAGCAGCTGGTCAAGTAAAGCAGTTGGCTGAGCAGTCTGACAACCCCGAAGTAACCAGAGCAGTAACTTTGTTGCGTAACTTCATCGTTGTAGGCTGGGCTATCTACCCCATCGGTTACATGCTGATGCCCGGTAACCTGCTTGCTGGTCTTTCCGGTACTATCAACATCGACCTGATTTACAACATCGGTGATGCAGTCAACAAGATTGGTTTCGGTCTGGTCGTGTACAACCTAGCCGTAAACTCTTCCTCTAAGAAGGCTGTTGCTGCTTAAATCGCATCTTTGCTAGGGTAATGCTGTCAGATTGACTGGCGCTTACATACTCGCAAGCGATTACTATGAACAAGCCCCGGTGTTTCTTACGCCGGGGTTTTCTTTTTTCTAGCGGAATAGGGTCCATGAGCAGCAGAGGTTTTCTCTAAGGCTACTTCAAGCCACGCTCTCAACCTGTTGACGGATCATTCAGCCACGCTGCTCCCCGTCTTCATTCCAAATTCCCAATCCCAGCTTTCGAATGTTCCATTTCCTCCCACCACCACGACTCTTATGCCACCATATGACTACGACTACATCATCGCCGGCGGCGGTTGTGCTGGGCTGAGCCTGGCGTACTATCTCAGTCGCAGCCCCCTGCGCGACACCGCTCGTATCCTCGTGCTAGACGAGGCCCCCAAGACTCGCAATGACAAGACCTGGTGCTTCTGGTCGGATCAAGCCCTACCCTACACCTGTGCTGGGGACATCGGCTGGTCTGAGGTCGAATTTATGGCGCCGCAATACCACGGCATCGAATCCATCGCCCCTTTGCGCTACGTGTTTATTCGCAGCCTCGACTGGTACCAGGAGGTAGGCGCAGAACTGGCGGCTAATGCTAACGTAACTTTCCGCTACGAACGGGTGATGTCC
The DNA here is from genome assembly GCA_964449365.1 of uncultured Bacteroidia bacterium. GTDB lineage: Bacteria > Bacteroidota > Bacteroidia > J057 > J057 > CAYVAP01. The sequence continues at coordinate 1,894 of CAYVAP010000097.1, read as the reverse complement.
GTCGAGGATCTATCGCAAGGTGCGCGGGTAAGCACCCATGAGGGGAGCTACACTGCCCAGTATGCGTTCAATAGCATTATCTTTCCTCAACGACGTCGCCCAGACCGCCACATCTACCTGCAGCAGCACTTTGCCGGATGGTTTGTGAAGACCCCCCAACCAAGCTTCGATCCTGCGCGTATGCGCATGATGGATTTTCGGATCGAGCAAGCAGGCGAAGTACGCTTTGTGTACATCCTGCCCTTTAGCGAGACCGAAGCCTTGGTCGAGTACACCGTTTTTTCGGAGCAGACCTGGGAGATGGCGGCCTATGAGGCTGGGCTGGCCAACTTTATGCGCGACCAACTCCAGCTCCATGACTTTGAGATCACACACCGGGAGCAGGGCTGCATCCCGATGACGGATCATCGCTTTCAGCGACAGCCCGGGCGACACGTGCGCAACCTGGGCACCGCCGCTGGCCTGACCAAGCCTACCACCGGCTATACCTTTCTCAACATTCAGCGCGATGCCCAGGCCATCGCAGAGGCCCTGGTCAAGACAGGTCATCCCCATTACCGACCACCTGCGCGCCGACGCTTTGCGTTTTATGATCAACTGCTGCTCTGGCTGATTCGCAACCGCGGCCAAGCCGTCAGCCGAATTTTTGCCCAGCTCTTCCGCAACAACGATTTTCGTACCATCTTGCGCTTTCTCGACGAACGCAGCCACCTCCGGGAAGAGATCCCTCTGCTGGCGGGCTTGCCCTGGGGTCCTTTTTTCCTCGCCATCTGGCGCTACCTGATCCTGTGCGACCCTGGTAGCCCGCAGCCACCGCCCAAACTGCCTACCTTTCCCCTTAGATCCGAAAAAAATGCCTTATGAACCTGCACTGGCCACGTGTGTACCCCTACATCGTAAGCCTAAGCTTTGGGTTGGCCCTACTCAGTGGCCTGTGGCCCGAGGGTGAGTCGCATGGGGCGTTGCCTTTTTTCATCCTTATGATGGTGCTGACGGGGCTGCCCCACGGCGCGACCGACCATGTGATCGATCGTTTTCGGCAGCAGCGACAAGGCCGCAATTTTGCCTGGGGGCGTTTTCTGGGTGTGTATCTGGGAGCCATGCTCCTCTATGGCGCGGCCTGGATCTTGCTACCGCTGCTCAGCTTGGGACTGTTTATTCTCATTTCCGCCTACCACTTCGGGCAGTCGCAGTTTTTGTACGTGCAGGGTAGCGAACCATCACCCCTCAAGATCGGGCTGTACCTGAGTTGGGGGCTGGCAGTGCTCACCGCGATCATTGGCTTGCATCCTGCCGAGAGCGGCGAGGTGCTAGCGGCCTTGCTGCCTGGTGAGCAGTGGCGCGCGCTCACCCATTGGTGGATCCCGCTGCTCGCTGGCAGTGGTTTGGTGGCTATGCTGCTGCTCACCCTCGCCTGGCGGCAAGGTCGGCTCCGTACCAGAGCCTATGCCTTGGAGTGGCTCAACGCGAGCGTTTTGCTGCTGGTTTGTACCCAGACCTCCCTACTGGTGAGCTTTGCGGTCTACTTTGGACTGTGGCACAGCCCGGCCTCCATTTTGGCCGAGCTGCAGATTTTACGCGAAGAAAACCCTGCCTACGCCCTGCGCGACTTCGTGCGGGCGGCTCTGCCCTTTTCGCTGATCAGCTTTGCTGGCATCGGTCTGCTACTCGGCGCAGGATATTATTTGGCGGGGTACATTTCCCCTTACCTGCTATTTTTTATGGCTATCTCCGTCCTCACCTTGCCGCATATGATCTTCATGCAAGGCTTCTATGCCGTAGGGCGCTCAACGCAGCCTAGCCACGCATGAGTCGAGGCTTGGGTGAGGGGGGTACCGTTTTGGCTTTCAAGGACAGGAAGCCGATGACGAGGTCTATGGCGCAGAGAATGCAG
>CAYVAP010000096.1:3066-10694 GCA_964449365.1 uncultured Bacteroidia bacterium | reverse complement strand
ATATCCGTCCCCAACGGAAGCTATCAGGTGACCGTGACGGCTGGGGAACCTCAGCCGGGCGCTGATCCAGAAGTTCACCGGGTAAATGCTGAGGGGGTGAATATCATCAACAATTTTACCGGCACGGGGTCCAATGGGTCCGCAAGCCTGCTCAGCACCAATACCGGCACCTGCACCGTCAACGATGGCAAGCTTACGCTGGACTGGTCCGGTGGCGGGGTGAACACCAAACTGGTCGCGGTCGAAATTGTCCAGCAAAGCAGCACCGGCGGCGGTGGCGGACAGCTGTCTATTCAAACGGTGCTTCCCGCTCCCGGCGCGGTCAATGTGGATTGCTTTTCGGCCTTGATCAGGACCGACGGCCTCAACTACGTATCTGGCGCAGGCAGCCTGGACAACAGTACCCTGGTGGCGGGCGTCCCTGGCACCCCGGGTACGGTAAACCTGTACGCCAACGGCATGCTGGTAGCGGGCGGGGTCAATGGAACGGGCGGTGGCGATGCCATCAACTTTACCCCCACCAATGACCTCGCGCCCAATACCACTTACACCTTCGAGGTGACCAGTGGCGTCCAGGACGTCGCTGGCAACAGCATGCAGCCCTGGTCTTCGACCTTTACCACTGGCGCTTGTACGGGTGGCCCCGATCCTACCCTGGCCGACTTCTCGGTCAACAAGACCGTGATCGACGCGAGTGATGGCTACACCTCGCTGACCATGGGTCCCGATGACAAGCTCTACGGCCTGACCAACCAGGGCGTGATCAAGCGCTGGGACATCGACCGCACTGGCGATCCTACCGATCCCAGCTCGAACTTCGGTAACCTGATCAACGAAGAGACCATCACCACCCTTCAGACCAATGAAGGCGGCAACCGCCTGGCCATCGGGATGGATTTTGACCCTTCGTCCACCGCTTCGAACCTCATTTTGTGGGTGAGCCACACCACGTTTGGATTCAGTGGCATGGCCGATTGGGGCGGCAAGATTTCGCGCCTGAGTGGCCCCAATTTGGGGACCTACCAGGTGTACGTCGAGAACCTGCCCCGCTCGATTCGGGATCACGTCACCAACGGCGTCGACTTTGGACCGGATGGGGCCTTGTACGTGATGCAGGGCTCCAACTCGGCCATGGGTGCCCCCGATGGGGCTTGGGGCAACCGGCCCGAACGGCTGCTGACGGCGGCTTGCTTACGCATCGATCCTAGCTTGATCACTAGCCCGCCTCTGGATGTGAAGACTGAGGCCGGGGGTACGTATGATCCCTTGGCGCCCAATGCGCCGGTCAAGCTATTTGCCACCGGGACGCGCAACTCCTACGACCTGGTATGGCACAACAACGGCAACCTCTACATTCCGACCAACGGTTCGGCCAGTGGGGGCAATTCCCCCGCCAGCGTAGCCGGTACCCTGCGCCCCGATGGGACCCCCTACAGTGGCCAGACCGTACCTGCTATTTTCAGCAGTCCTACCCAGCCCGACCTGCTGTTTCGGGTGCCCGCGCCCAACAGTGGCAGTTGGGCTTCTCGCTACTATGGCCACCCCAACCCCACTCGGGGCGAGTATGTCCTGAATGGTGGCAACCCCACCGCAGGCAACGATCCCCTGGAGGTGGGCGGTTATCCCGTGGGGATCACTCCTGATGCCAATTACCAGGGCGTCGCCTTCAACTTTGAAAACAGCAAATCTCCCAACGGGGTGATCGAGTACCAGTCCAACGCCTTTGGCGGAGCGCTGCAAGGGGCCCTGATCGTCTGCCGCTACTCGGGCGGCGATGACCTCTATGCATTGGTGCCAGGCGGCAGTGGCGACATCGTGAGCGATGCCTCGCTGGGCGGCTCCAACGTAGTCAACAACCCCCTGGACGTGATCGAAGACCCGCAGACCGGGGTGCTGTACGTCTCCGAGTACACCAACTCCCGCATCCGCGCCCTGATCCCCGATCAGCCTGCTACCGGGGGCACGCCGCAGCTAGCGGTAAATCCGGCTACCGATGTGGTGCAGGACCAAGTGGTCAGTGCCGGTGCCAATACCGTGACCATCACGGTTGCCAACCCTGGCTCGGATGTGCTGACCCTGAGCAACCCCACCTTGGGCGGTGCCGATGCTGGCGAATACAGCCTGGACCTGACCAACTTCTCGACTTCCGTCGCGGCCGGTGGCAATACCAGCTTTGACCTGGAATTTGATCCCAGCTCGACGGGCCCCAAAGCCGCTACGCTGACGATCACTGGCAATGTGCCCGCTGGCGCAACCCTGGACCTCAAGGGCTTGGGCAAGCAAGGCACGGGCGGCTCCAGCGAGCCTTCCTTGCAGTGGATCGTGGATGCCTACCAACTGGGCATCGACGTAGGGGACGATAACCCAGCCACCAACATCCTACACAGCCAGTCCAGCCAGTACACGGCCCCGCTGCTGGGACCGGATGAGGTGGCGATTCAATCTTTTGAAAAGGCTGGCCCCGGTAGCGTGAGCCTGGAACTACTGGCCGTGTATGGCCCTACGGGCTCCGATCCCATCGTCAACGTGGGGTACTACCTGACCGGCGACGCCAACGCTACCACCCAGGTACTCTCGGTGGACAACAGCCCCAGCAGCAACGGGCAGCGCCTGCAGCCGCCTTTCAACGGCAGCCTGACCTTTGATCCGGGTACGGATGCCTTCGGCTTTTACTCCGAATGGCCCTTCTTCGGTGGGCGTCAGTTGTTCAGCGAAGATGCGTTGAATACCTTCAGCGGAGCCATCCCGCATCACGTGCGGGTGTATCCCATCCCGGGAGAGACCAATGCCTACTTGATTGCGACGGAAGAGCACGTCAGTGGCTTTGACTTCCAGGATGTGATCTTCATTGCGCGCAACGTGCAAGCGGCGACCGTAACGCCCAGTTTTGCGGGTGAAATTCGCCTGGAAAACATGTTCAAGATTCCAGGTACGCAGACGGGCTTCCCGGCGGACGACTACCTCACCTTTAGCCGGATCAACAACCCCGCAGGCAGCCAGACCAACCGCGAAACCCAGACCCTGCGCATTCACAACGACGATGCGACCGAGGACCTAGAGATTACTGCGCTGACTTTCTCCAACCCAGCAGAGTGGGACTTCCCCAATAACGAAGATCAAAGTTTGCCTTTGGTCATCCCCGCGGGTGGCTCCCTGGATCTGGATATTGCCTTCGTGAAAAACAGCGGCGGAAAGGGCATCTACGAGCGCAGCTTGACCATACAGTCTTCTGACGCAGACGATCCTTCCGCAACCCTTACCCTCTCTGGGGCCTACATGCAACAGCCTGAAGGGGGCAACGAGATTACCACGCAGCAGGTGTTTAACGCCTTTGGCTTCACCACCACGATGCTTAGCGATGGCGTTCCTCAGCCCCGGCCTAGTTCAGACTTCCCCGACGCCGATGAGATCGACGACATCAATGCCGGTCTAGAGGGCGATTGGATCTTCTCGACGGGGGGCTTGTTTGAGCGGGCTGATGCCAGCGCGCCGGTAACTGCCTTCCAGTTGGCCGCTTATCACGGTGGTGGAAATGTAAACACCCGAACGCTGGACGGAGGAAACAACATCAATTTCTCTCACGATGGCGACTGGCACCAGTCTTTGTTGCCCAAGAACAATGGTAGCAATGCGGTGGCGCATGACATTGAGAATACCACGGGCCAGTTCCGCTTGCGCTCGGCGAGTAACACTTATAACTCTGCCGGTCATAACCTGGGCAGTAGCACGCCCGACCTGGGTTACCGGGTTTACAAGGTGCGGGATCGCAACGGCGATGTGGTGCCTAACACTTTCATCGGGGTGCAAGACTATGTGAATAATAGCTGCGGCGCTGGCTCGGCCAACTGCGACTGGAACGACAACGTGGTTTACTGGATCAACATCAAGCCGGTGGCTGATGCTTCCTTGGGAGATGTTCAGGACTTGGCGGCTACCGCCGGGCAGCCTGTAAGCTATGACATCAGCCAGTTTGCGGACAATGGCTACGCCGGCAACGGCCTGGTCTACACCGCAGAATTGGTGGGTGGTGGCGCTTTGCCCACTTGGCTGACCCTTAACCCCCAGACTGGTGAGCTGAGCGGCACCCCGCCTTTCAACGTAACCGCCCCCATCGACATCGAGATGACCATCACCGATGATAACCAGAATAGCTATTCTGATCCTTTCACCGTGAACGTATCGGGCACCACAGCCCTGGCTTTCGATGGCAATGAGGTCATCACCGACGCCAGTGCATGCGGCGTAGCCGATGGCTCGATTCAGGTAGGAGTTACGGGCGCGGCCAGTGCCGTAACCTACACCCTCCAGCCGGGCAGCACGAGCAACAGCACGGGCCTGTTTTCCAATCTGACCCCGGGCTCCTACACCGTGGAAGCGGAAGAAGCCAGTGCGCCAGGCGTATTTATCTCGGCCACCTTCGACGTGGGCCCCACGGGCTGTGCCACTTGCTCGCCGATCTCGACCCTGGCCTGTGGCCTGATTGAGGTAGACCTGAGCAACTGCTTTGAGCTGACTTGGGATGCAGGAGAAGGCAGCATTGCCAATACCGGCTTCACCATGGTTGATGCCCCTTCGCAGACCCTGGCCACTAATCCTTTGCCGGATGATCCACAGGTGCCGGGCTTGGTTTCAGCCAACATCAATGTGACTGGGGGACAGTTGCTGATTACCTCCTCCAAGGGCATCCAGTTCGAGTCTCCCTCGGGTTCTACCGAGAATAACACCCAGCAAAACGCCCTGGGCGTAGGCTTCGACGCCTCGGCTTCGACCTTCACCGTAACCACGACCTTAGTCAATCCCGATTTGACCAACGCCACCTCTGCGGGCAACAATTCGCAGCAGGCAGGTCTCTGGTTCGGGCTGGATGAAGACAACTACGTGAAGCTGGTGGTCGGCAAGACGGGCAACGACGCGGCGCGGGTAGAGATGTTGCGTGAAAACACCGATCCCAACAATGCCAGCCAGGTTCAAAGGGATAACACTGATACCGGCAACAACGCTATTACCAATGCATCGAGCCAGGTCGTGGAGCTCTACCTCACGCTGGACCCGGTGGCTGGTACGGCTGCCGGCAGCTATAGCCTGGACGGGGGTACGACCATTGTGAGCTTACCTACTACCTTGACCGTCCCGGCCAACTTCTTCAGCGGCGAGCTGCTCCCTGATGGCGTCAACGGCCCCATGAGCTTTGCGGGGGTCTTTACCACCCATCGTCGGGCGGCTGAAGCCGATGCGATCACTTTCGCTTTTGAGGATTTCGCTATTCGCCCGGCAGGCAATAGTTGCCAGCCGTCGGCCACGCTAGCCGATGCGACCTGTACCCTCGACTTGCAGGCTCGGACAGACGAGAGTGCCCCGGTAGTAGTAACCCTGTACCAGCCGGGCACCAGCACCGTGGTCAGTACCATCAATGCGACGACCGATGCCAGTGGCAACTTCTCGCTGACGGGCATTGCGCCTGGTACGTACGACATCGCCGTTAAGCCCACCTACTTCCTGCAAGTGATGGAGATGGGCGTAACCCTGGCCGCAGGTAGCAATACCATCAGCTTTGGGATGTGCATGGCGGGTGATGCCAACGATGACAACCTGGTCAACGGTCAGGACTTCTCGGTTCTTTCCGGCGCGTTCAATACGCAATCCTCTGATCCTGCTTTTGCGCCTGGGGCTGACTGCAACGGCGATGGGCTGATCACCGGACCAGACTTCTCCATTCTATCCAACAACTTCAATACGGCTGGTGAGCAGCCATAATCCAACCAGGCCTAGCCGATAGGCTAGGCCTACCATGGACATTTGCAGAAAAAATCCTCTAGTAAACAAAATTATGCTAACCCCATTTTCATCGGTCCACATGACCGGGCATCGGACAGCAAAACGCCTATGGCTGCTGTTCTTTGCGCTCCTTGCTTATCTAAATCCCGCGGTGGCGCAGGTCGATTTAGTGGCTAACCCAGCGGTCTCTACTGTCACCGTTGGCAGCACTTTCACGGTTTCCGTCGAAGTTCAGGCTGGCACTGAGCAGCTAGATTTTGTCCAGGTAAACCTCGACTTTGATCCAGCCGTGTTGCAGGTAGTCTCTGTTACCCCTCAAGCTACTGCCCAGCTACCTACCGTCCTCGAACCTTTGGCCTTCGATAATACGCTGGGTCAAATAGACTATGGCGTCGGGATTCAACCCGGAGGGACGTTATTGAGCGGTAGTTTTCCCTTTATCGAGGTAGAATTTCAGGCCATCAGTGTGAGTGCCGGTAGTGCTGTTTCTTTCAGTGATCAATTTCCGCGTGAAACGCTGGTAGCTGGTGTCCAGGGGGGGGCTCCCGGGGCTAATCTGACTGGTACTACGGCTCCCTTTTCGGTAATCGTTAATCCAACTGCTGCTGCTGGCTGCTCCCCCATTTCCACCTTGGATTGTAGCCAGATCCCCGTTAGTGTGGACAACACGTGCTTCAGCCTGGATTGGGATAGCCCGCTGACCGGTCTGGCCAATACGGGCTTTACCATGGTAGATGCGCCTTCCACTCCGTTGACGACTCCCACCAACCCGGCTGTGCCTGGTTTGGAGCCCTCTCTTTTGTCAGTGGCTGGCGGTACCCTCTCGATCACCTCGACCAAGGGGATCATGTACCGGGATAATGGAACCAGCTCAAACACCAACTCTCAGGTCAATACCCTGGGGGTAGGCTTCGACGCCTCAAGCGCCATCCGGATGGAGGTAGAGCTGGTCAACCCGGATTTCAGCGGCAGCGCTGGCAATTCCGCCCAACAAGCTGGCTTGTGGTTTGGCTTGAACGAAGACAACTACGTGAAGCTGGTGCTGTTTAAGACAGGCACCAACAATACCAGGGTTCAGTTGCTGGTCGAGGACTACCTGGCCAATGGCAATGCCAAACCGTTGGAATTGAACACGGGTAACCTCGGGGACCAGAGTAGCAGTACCGTGAAGCTGATCCTGTTAGTGGACCCCGTAGTCGGCACGGCTTCAGCCCAGTATGCCATCGACGGTGCCCCAGCGGTAGACGTAGATGACAACGGAACTACCCTCGCCGTATCTGCGCCTTTCTTTGCTGGGGTAGACCATGACGCCGACCCCTTGACCGATGCCATCAGCTATGGCGGTATCTTTACGACCCACCGCAACGCCGGGGTAACTGAAACCATCACCATTGCCTTTGACAACTTCCAGGTTTGTCCGGCCAACGCTGCGCCGGTTATCGCGGCCATCAGCAACCAGACCAACGACGAAGGCGACGTGATCTCGCTGCAAGTGAACGCCACCGATGCCGACGTACCGGCTCAGACCCTGAGCTACAGCGCCAGTGGCCTGCCTGCGGGCCTGAGCATCGACGCTTCTGGCTTGATCTCCGGTACCATCGACGCGGGTGCGGCTGCGGCTAGCCCTTACAGCGTAACGGTAACCGTAACCGACGATGGCAGCCCGGTGGAGAGCACGGATGAGAGCTTTGACTGGACGGTGAATGCGCCGGTGGTAAACACCCCGCCAGTGCTCAGCGCCATCAGCAACCAGACCAACGACGAAGGCGAGGTGATCTCGCTGCAAGTGAACGCCACTGATGCCGACGTACCGGCTCAGACCCTGAGCTACAGCGCCAGTGGCCTGCCTGCGG
>CAYVAP010000096.1:0-2966 GCA_964449365.1 uncultured Bacteroidia bacterium | reverse complement strand
GCCCGGTGGAGAGCACGGATGAGAGCTTTGACTGGACGGTGAATGCGCCGGTGGTCGCGCAGCCCGTGGTGCTGTCAGTTGCTCCTGATGACATCACGGTAGGGGTAGGGCAGAGCTTCAGCGTCGATATCGTGCTGAGCACGGGTACGCAGGTCGTGGATGGCTTCTCGGTAGAGTTGGCCTATGATCCCACGCTGCTGCAAATCGACGGGGTACTGGAGCAGGCTACTACTGAGTTCCCCCTTCCGTTGGGCGCGAACTTTTTGTTCATCGACAACACCAACGGCATCCTGGATTACAGCCGGGGGAGCTTCGGGCCGTCGTATCCTTCTGGTACCATCACTTTGGCCACGGTGACCTTCACCGCGCTGGCCCCGACGGCAGGTACGCCGTTCAGCTTTGTGACCACGGGCTTGACGGCTACTGAGATAACTGCGCCGGTGGGTATCTCGGCCCTGACGGGTACCGAGGATGCCAACATCGAGATTCTAAACGCTGGCGACCTGGTGATGAGCTACACCCTGCAAGGTCGCTCGGGAGACTTGAGCGGCGCTGAATACGGCGATAACTTCGACGTGTCGCTCTACCAGGCTGGTACGAGCACGTTGGTGAATGCCTTCCCCGGCCTGACGGGTATGTTTACGGGCGAGCTGACGGTGCCTGCTCTGCCCCTTGGCAGCTACGATGTGCTGGTCAAGCATTCGAAGTACCTGGCGCGTCTGAAGAATGTAACCATCGGACCGGGGACCAATCTCCTGGACCTGGGGCAATTCCTGACCGGCGATGCGGATGACAACAACGCGGTGTCGCTGCCGGACTTTTCGGTTCTGAGCGGTACATTCCAGTTGGTAGTAGGTAATCCTGGCTTTGACAGCCGGGCAGACTTCAACGCCGACGGTGGCGTAACGCTGACTGACTTTTCGCTGCTGTCTGGCAACTTTCAGGCGGGTGGCGCATCTGCAGGCGGAGCGTACAGCGCGCGTGTAGGTGCCCCGATGGTCGCCAACAAGGTCGTCGATCTGGCTGTGGTCTTTGATCAGGCAGCAGTAGCGCCTGGTGAGTATTTCACCGCACAGGTGATGGTACAAGCCGGCGCGCAAGCCATCGACGGGGCCGAGGCGCACCTGCGTTTTGATCCAGAGAGGTTGGAGGTAACGGATCTGGCGCTGGACGGCAAGCTCAACGTGGGCCTTTTGCAGGCTTATGACAATGCTGCCGGTACCATTGACCTGGCGGCTGGTACGTTGGGCTACACCCTAAACGGCGAGTTGCGACTGGCCACCATCACCCTCCGCGCCAAGCAGCCGGGCGAAGCCGCCCTGACCTTTGAAGAGCGCGGGCGCGCGCGCCACGGGGCCACGGTAACGGGCCGCTCTGTGCTGGACGAGGTAATCGGTGCGAGCGTATCGATCGAAAGCCAAGCTACCCAAGTGGTGGACGAGTTGGCCGCTGAGCTGGGCCTGAGCGTATATCCGATTCCCTCAGAGGGGCGCCTCACGGCTGAGGTATCGGCATCGGCTGGTGCGCAAACGCTGCAACTACGGGTGTACAACGATCTGGGCCAGGTGGTCTTGACGCGAGACCTGCCCGAGCCGGGCCAGGTACAGCTCGACCTGACCAACCTGGCGGAAGGGGTGTATCGGGTGCAACTGACTGCGGATGAGAAGGCAGTGTTCCGAACCATCATCCTCGACTAATCATGCCATGAGTATCCCAGGGCGGCTGCGGTCGCCCTGGGGTCTTATCGTTTATGGCCTGAAATTTCCCTAATCTTCTCCCTATGATAATTTCTCATTTTTCCCATTGGCTCCGCTTGCTGTCGGCCAGTCGCCTGGGAATGCTCTTGCTAACGCTATGGTTAGCCCCAGCCTTGGCCCTGGCCCAGGCAGGCTACTCAATTTCCCCCAGTCCTTTGACCGCACAATCGGGTGATGTCTTCACCGTTACGGTCGATCTGAATAATCCCAGCAACCTCAATGTCGATGCGCTGGAAGTTCACCTCACCTTTGACCCGACCAAGTTGGAAGTGGTGTCGCTGACCGACAACCCTGCCTATGCCCTTCCCTTGATTGCCACTACATTTGACAACAACGCAGGTACCATCACCTCGGTGAAAGGGGATTTTCCCCCGTTCCTGAGCGACCCAACTATCACCGCCCTGACCATCGAGTTTCGGGCCTTGGATACCAGCAGCGGTACGCCTGTGATCTTTCAAGGCACTTTTCCTACGCAGTCGCAGGCCACCTCGGCTGGTGCCGATATCGTGGCGGGCAACTATACCGATGGCCTTTTCATCATCGAGCCGCCCTGTCCTCCCAACGTGGGCACCGAAACCATCAACGCAGCCATTTGCGCAGGGGAGACCTTCGACTTTTTTGGCCAAAGCGTGACCACCGCTGTTACGCAAACGACCATCTTGACCGACCAGAATGGCTGCGACTCGGTCGAGGTTACCCTCAACCTGACGGTCAATCCGACCTTCGACCTGACGGAAAGCCTCACCGTGTGTGCCAATGAGCTGCCCATTCAATTTGGTAGCCAAACGCTGACTGCAGCGGGGACCTTCACCGAGACCTTCCAGAGCCAGTCCGGCTGCGACAGCACCGTTACCCTGACGCTGAACGTGAATCCGACTTTCGACGAGACGGAAAGCCTGACGGTGTGTGCCAATGAGCTGCCCATTCAATTTGGCAGCCAAACGCTGAGTGCGGCGGGGACCTTCACCGAGACCTTTCAGAGCCAGGCCGGTTGCGATAGCACGGTTACCCTGACGCTGAACGTGAATCCGACTTTCGACGAAACCGAGACCCTCACGGTGTGTGCCAATGAGCTGCCCATTCAGTTCGGTAGCCAAACGCTGAGTGCGGGGGGGACCTTCACCGAGACCTTCCAGAGCCAGGCCGGCTGCGACAGCACGGTTACCCTGACGCTGAACGTGAATCCGACTTTCGACGAAACCGAGACCC
>CAYVAP010000095.1:1098-10755 GCA_964449365.1 uncultured Bacteroidia bacterium | reverse complement strand
CGTGTCGACCAGCAAAGCCCAGATAAAGGCGTCCGTCTGCGAAATCCGCGAAATCCGCGCGCAACCAAGACAGCCGCCGCCTCAGAGACACAACAAGACAACGTGTCGACCAGCAAAGCCCAGATAAAGGCGTCCGTCTGCGAAATCCGCGCGCAACCAAACGCTCCGCTTCGAGGAAATGATCATGACGAACAATTTTGAAGCCGCTCCCTGGAACATCGAAGCGTCCGTCTGCGAAATCCGCGAAATCCGCGCGCAACCAAGACAGCCGCCGCCTCAGAGACACAACAAGACAACGTGTCGACCAGCAAAGCCCAGATAAAGGCGTCCGTCTGCGAAATCCGCGCGCAACCAAACGCTCCGCTTCGAGGAAATGATCATGACGAACAATTTGGAAGCCGCTCCCTGGAACATTGGTAAGACCAAACTGTATGATCGAGTAGCAGGCTCATTACTGGCTTTTGCTTGCCGTTTTAGCCTGAAGCATGGGCGCGATAACTACCAAGGTTTTCTAGCCTTTGACAGCAAAACCGAATTGATTCCTCTGTAAACGATTCATCCCACTCACTATGAATACCCCTCACCCAGAAGACTTCGACACCCTGATCGGGGACGGTACGGGGAAGATCAACCCCAACCAAACCGACTTCCAGCAACTGCGGCAGGCCATCGAGCAGCGAGCCGCTGAGATGGATGCAGAGCAGCGGCTGCGCCTCCAACTACTGGGGCTGAAGTACCGCATGGATACGTATCTGCAGCAAGACCAGCCTCCCGAAAGATTGACTGCCGGGGACTTTCTCAAAGCATGCGTGGAGGCTACGGGCGTTTCTCACGCACACTTCGCGCGATACCTGAATGTACAGCCCGCCAACCTCAGCGCCATCTATCATGGCAAACGCCGCATTTCTCAAGAATTGGCCCTCAAGCTAGGGGCCTTGTTCGAAATGAACCCCGCTACCTGGCTGTACCTGCAAATCAAGACCGAACTGCTAGCCCTTCAACAGACAGCGCCTCATCAATATGCCGCCTATTGCCTCACGGATTTGCTGGCTGAGTAGGGCAAGGATATGCCCTGAACCTACTGCCCTGCTACCGCATGGTAGCATAGTAGGTTTCGAGTAGTTGGAGCGGTTCCCGCTTGAGCTCGGCGTCCTTGATGGTTACCTGCTGAATGCCGCCGTCTGAGGTGTAAGCAATCTGCGGATAGCGACGCACGATGGCCTGGATCTGATCGAGCAGGCCGGCTGGGTTGAGGGCAAAAATCCGCCCTACACTGAGGTTGCCATTGAGGATCTGCTGAAAGGTGAGAGCTTCGCGGTCGGTGCCCATCTGTTGCAGGATGCCATACAAGATCAGTTCGGCGGGAATCTCGGGCCGCTCGCGGTTGTCGATGCGGTAGATGCGGGCCTTACCGTCTTTGGGTTCCGTTACCCGCACCAGATCCAGCTCGATGAGCAAGCTAGCCAGGTCGTCTTCCAGGTCGGCGAGTTTGCTGCTGCGGGGGCGCACGTAGTTGCGGCGAAAGGTACTGATGTCTCCTTTGAGGGTGCTATCGCTAGCGCTGCGCCCGGCCTGCGACAGCATGCGATCGATGCTGCTGCGGAGCATGGTTTCATCGAATTCCACCCGCTCAGCTTTCAGCTGATCGAACACCACCCGGTAGATGCCAGCGTGACCCGTATACACCAAGTGGTAGTGCAGCAGCCAGATGGAAGCAGGGTTCTCCAAAAAAGGATCCACCCCCTCCTCCTCGCTAAACAGAAAATCGGCCAAGCGGGTGAGTTCGCCATCGTCCAGCAGCCCAAAGGCCTGCAACCAGAAATTGATCGAAGTGAGCATGTTGCGCCCTACGCCCAATCTAGCGATGGCGTCGGGATCGCGTAGGCTGTGGCCTTGATGCAAGTGATCGTAGCCTTTTTTCAACCAAAACTGCCGACAGGCAAAACTCTCATGGCCGGAAAAACTCAGGGTAGCGGTAGACATGCGGCAAAGGTAAGAAAAGCTCCTTCATTTGCTGCCCTTATGCCCTGTTCCCCCTCCGAGCGGCTGATACAGCCCCGCTGCTGATGAGCTAGCGCTGCGGCAGGGCGGTAGGGTTGATCCTCGGCGGGCGCAGAAAGCCCGAAAAAGTTTGCATGCCTGGCTGTGAACCTTCCCCGCACTTTAGCGGTTGGTAGCCAAAATCATAGATCATATTAATTATGAACACATATCTCGCCAGTCTCATCAACGCCATTGCGCTGGTCGTCCTCGGAGCTTGGGGCTACGCTAGCTCGGACGACCCCTCGGTAACCGCTCTAATTCCAGTAGGCATAGGAGCCATCTTGCTGATCTGCTCGCCGGGGGTCAAAAAGGAAAATAAGGTCATCTCTCACATAGCCGTGGTGCTGACCGTGTTGATTCTCTTTGGCCTGATCAAGCCGCTGACCGGGGCGATTGGTCGCTCCGATACCGCAGCCACCTTGCGCGTGATCACAATGATGGCCACGGCCATCTTGGCCTTGGTGTTCTTCGTGCGCAGTTTCATCGCTGCCCGAAAAAGCCGAGCGAGCTAGCGCCGATCATCAGCTATGCTCGATGCCCCTCTTACCGAAGTCAGAGGGGTATTCTTTTGGTGATGGGATAATTTTAGGCCCAATTTTCAGGCATGTGATTTGACATAGTGGAAGGTAGCTCAGATATTGACCTTCTACTTAACTCTCGCCCAGATGAAAAATATCCTGATCGCCCTTGACTTCGAAGCCCAATCCCGAAAAATCCTGGCGCAGGCCGAGAGCCTTGCTCAGGCGTTTGAGGCCAAGATATGGTTGGTACACATAGTAGCGCCAAACCCAGATTTCGTAGGATACGAAGCTGGTCCGCAGGTGGTACGCGAGCAGCGCGCCGACGAGCTACGTCAGGAGCATCGCGACCTGGAAACGCTCGTACATGAAATTACTGAGCGGGGATTTGACGCCGAGGGGCGTCTCATTCAGGGGCCGACAGTCGATACCCTGCTTCAGACGGCCAATCAGACGAATGCCGACCTGATTGTGATCGGGGCCCATCGGCACGGCTGGCTCTACAAAATGGTGATCGGGAGTACCACAGATGCACTGATCGACCGAGCCAGTCGACCGGTCTTGGTGGTGCCAGTCGACCAAGACTGAGCGGCAATTAGTAGTTTATAGTTCACAGTTCGTAGTAAAATTTACCACTTTGCTGCCGCCACTGAGTGAGTCTGAGTGGGCCAATATGAATGGGGCCGGTGCTTCGCATTCGGAATTCGTAATCAGGAATTCGTAATTGGAAGTGCTGCCGGTCAAGATTCTATGCGAATTTCGAATGGTTAATTGCTTCATTCCGAAGGGGATAGCCTGTGCCGAATCCCCTTATGCCCTTTGCATGTAGGTGAGGAATCGCTCTTTATCTTACCCTGCTTCCGCGTATCGTCATCTTTAAGCATGCCCACAATAGAGGACAAGACAGGTGCTATCTTGTCCATCCTGTCAAAGGACGAGCGCGTCCCGTCAAGGCTCAGCCATTTTTAGGCTCACTGATCGACTCGGATTGCTTGTCGCGCGCCGAATGATCGATCAGCCCACGACCACGCTTGATGATCAGGCCGTCTTTACGAAAATCATTGTAAAGGCTATCCAGGATACCGTTGATGAACTTGCTGCTCTTGGGGGTACTGTACGTCTTAGCTAGTTCCAGGTATTCGTTGATGGTCACCTTAACCGGAATCTCTTCGAAGTTGAGCATTTCGCAGATGGCCATGTGCATCAGGATGCGGTCTAAGCGGGCGATGCGCTCAAGCTCCCAATTTTCGGCTTTGCTCTGAATAAATTGATCAAAGCGCTCAGTGTGCTTCATCGATTCGTAGTAGAGAGCCGTGAGCAGCTTGGTGTCTCCGCTCAGCTTCTTTTTGGTTTCGAGCTCTTCGACCTCTTGTTTGAGGTCTTTCAGAAGCAGATCAAATACGTAGTCTGCTTCCTGCCCCGAGGTTACGCACGCGTAAACGGCTTGCATGACCTTTGCCCGAATTTGCCTTCTGGTAATCATCTGGAATTGCTGGCTATGATGTGAGTGAACGAATATGCTGCCCGGTGGCCGCAAGCAAGCGCCGACCAAGAGCAGGAGGTAAAGAAGATATGGGAGTAGAGCGGGTAAAAAGATGATTCCCAAGGGTGAAAAGCCATCTTCGAACCGCAATTTAGCGAAGCAGGCTCATCGGCCAAAGCATAGACAGAGCGCTCAACTCTAGTGAAGAGTTGAGAGAGTGGGCTCGAGGCCGCCTCATGAACGTTTGTCTGCTTGTCAAATAGCTGGGCGTAGCACATAGCTAAGGGAACAGTTAACCCTGTAACAAAGGTAGGGATAGTTTTGGCAATCACTGCATTTTTCCTTGAAATAATTCCACTTTGGAATAGATCATTAGGTACGATCCCTCTCAGAAAGGCCGCAGCAGCGCTTGCTTGGCTTCTTACTTTGTACGTAATTTGAAAGCAGTGGCAGGTCAGGCCCAGAGGCTGCTTTTCGCCTGCTTTCACCTTCAACCCCCTACCCTCATGCGCTGGCGAGGCCGCAAACAAAGCTCAAACGTCGAAGACCGACGCCAATCAGGTGGTGCTCGCCGCATAGGCAGCATCAGCCTGGGCACCATCATCATCGCCATCATCGTAGCCTTTCTCGGCGGCGATCCCATGGCGATTTTGCAAGACACGGCCAGCCCTCCCAGCCAAACCTCTGCCACTGCCCAGCCCAACGATGAGCTGGCTCAGTTTGTGTCGGTGGTGCTGCAGGATACAGAAGACGTTTGGGACAAGCTCTTTCAGGAGCAACTCGGGCGCAAGTATCGCAAGCCTACGCTGGTGCTCTTTAGCAGTCAGGTACGCTCAGGCTGCGGCCTAGCCTCCAGCGGTACCGGGCCATTTTATTGTCCCGCCGACGAAAAGCTCTACATCGACCTGATTTTTTACCAAGAGCTCCAAAATCGCTTTGGCGCACCAGGCGATTTTGCCATGGCCTACGTAGTGGCCCATGAGGTAGGGCATCACGTCCAAAACCTACTCGACATCACCGATCAGGTCGACGCGCAGCGCGGTCGCATTCCCAAAGCCGAGTACAATCAACTCTCGGTGCGGCTGGAGCTGCAAGCCGACTTTTTTGCCGGAACCTGGGCCCACCACGCCCAGCGCATGAAAAATATCCTGGAAGAAGGCGATATCGAAGAAGCGATGCGTGCCGCTCAAGCCATCGGTGATGACCGCCTACAGATGCAAGCCCAGGGCTACGTAGTACCAGAGTCCTTTACCCATGGTACCTCAGCCCAGCGGGTCCGCTGGTTCAAAAAGGGCCTTACCACCGGCGACCTTTCGCAAGGCGATACCTTCCGGGCTCAGTCGCTCTGAGGTACACCGCCACGAATCTTGGGGAGATGACCCTTCAGCCCCCGTTCTCCCTATGGCCCGTTCATCATGAGCAGGGGGCTGGCTGAAGGCACTTCTTATCCCATGGGCCCGCACAAGCCGTTGAAAAGGAGCATGCGCAGGCCCTTCGCTCTCCGCTCAGAGTGGCACTACACAGAGCCAGGGCAGCGGATCAGGGCTGAAATGAGGGGTGCAAAATGCCAGGGTTATGACTCCTTGCGAGGGGTACATCCTGGCCCAACAAACGCAGGAACAAAGCGCATCAAACTGACCAGCCCAACCTATACCGCATTCCGATGACCAGTCATACAGGCGAGAAGATGGCCTCACGCCGTATCATTTCTCAGAAGGTTGACGGGATGCACCACGCCTGTGGCGTCGAGAGGGCCCTGGCGAGTCATCCGGGCCTCGGCGCTGGAGGTTGCGCCGTAATTTCTGCAATTGCTGCTCATCCAGATGAGGGGTCAGCGCCTCGCGTAAGGTTGCAAATTGCTGACGCATGTCCTGGCGGAACCCCCGGTGCAGGTATGCGCTGAAAGTGATCCAGCAGGATGGGCCGCACCGCGTCGGCAGTGCTGTCGGGCAGCTCCAGGTCGCCGATGAGCCGATCTTCGAAGCTCTCTGGCTGCTCCATGAAATTGCGCAGCCGCTTGACCTTGTGCCGAGTGAGGTAGCCATTGGTCAAAAAACCGGCCACAAAGCCAACCAACAAGGTGAGGTCGTGATCGGGAATCTCGGGGGTGGCGGCCTCTGTTCACCCCCGTAGCTCCCTCTCAGGGGGCCTGCCTAGGGGTTGAGCGCAGCTCAACCGAGCGATCAGTCCCCTTTAAAGAGAGCACAGGGGGTAAACAGTCTCTACGCAGAACTTTGACCTACCCCCAATCCAATTCTCGTTGAACAAATGCCCCAAAAATCCTTTATCTTTGCAGATACAAAGCTCATGGAAGATACTCAATATACCTTTACTGACGCCGAGGTCCAGGAAATTCAGCGATATGTCGCCAAGTATCCGGACCACAAATCTGCGGTGATGCCCGCGCTGTGGATCGCCCAGGAGAAGTTTGGTTGGCTTTCTGAAGGCGCGATGCGCCTGGTGGCCGAGACCATCGACATCCCCTACGCCCTGGTGTATGGGGTGGCTAGCTTTTACACCATGTACTTCAAAGAAAAGGTCCCCAAGCACCTGATCGAAGTTTGTACCTGCTTTTCCTGCTACGTGACCGGTGGCCCGGAGATATACCAATACGTGCGCAACAAGATCGAGGCTGACGAGCGCGGCTTTGGCAAAGATGGCAAAATCTGGGTGCGCGAAGCCGAGTGCCTCGGGGCCTGCGATACCGCTCCCATGTGCCAGATCACCAATCGCCGCTACGTACATCACCTCACCGAAGAAAAGGTCGATCAACTGATCGAAAAGCTCAGCAAAGATGAGGAGTTGCCTTACGAGCAAATCCCGCTTTACGATCAAACGCGCTTTAAACAGTGAACAGTGAACAGTGATCAATGATCAGTAAAGAAGAACAGTTTTTCAGTGATCAGTGAACAATGAAGAAGGATTGACTATTGACCACTGATCATTGACCATTGACCACTGATCAAGCCCAGGACAAGCCTTGACGATTGAACCTATGAAGTATATCCACAAAGACCCCGCCTATCTGCTGCTGGAAGATGGGCTGTTTTTCAAGGGCACCGCAGTCGGTAAGCGCGGCACCACCACGGGTGAGTTGTGCTTCAATACCAGCATGACGGGCTATCAGGAGATTTTCACCGATCCCTCTTATTACGGGCAGATGCTGGTCGAAACCAACGCCCACATCGGTAACTATGGGGTGCATCAGCAGGAGTATGAGTCGCATTCGGCCAAGATCGCAGGTCTGATCGTGCGCAACTTCGCGCGCATGTATTCGCGTCATGAGGCGGTGGAGTCGCTCGACTCCTTTTTGCGGCACAATGGCATCGTGGCCATCGGCGACGTGGACACGCGCTTTCTGGTCACCCATATCCGCGACAAAGGGGCGATGAACGCCATCATCTCCTCCGAAATCCACGACCGCGAAGAGCTGCAAAAGCGCCTGGATGCCTGCCCCCCCATGGAGGGCCTGGAGTTGGCCTCGAAGGTCAGCACCGTGCAACCATACTTCCACGGCGACCCTAAAGCCAAATACCGCGTAGCCGTGCTGGATCTCGGGGTAAAAACCAACATCTTGCGCAGCCTAGCTGCCCGCGATTGCTACCTCAAAGTTTTCCCTGGCAAAACTACCTACGAGGAACTGAGCAGCTTTGAGCCACACGGCTTTTTTGTGAGCAATGGCCCCGGCGACCCCGCTTCGATGGATTATGCCATCCATACCATCAAGCAGATTCTGGCCGATGATCGCCCCTTCTTTGGCATTTGCCTGGGGCAACAACTGCTGGCCCAAGCCTGCAACGTGCCCACCTACAAGATGCACCACGGCCACCGTGGCGCCAACCATCCGGTAAAAAACCTGATGAGCGGCATGTGCCAGATTACCTCACAGAATCACGGCTTCTCCGTCAAGCGTGAAGATCTCAAAAAGAATCCCCACGTGGTGATCACCCACGTCAACCTCAACGATGACACCATCGAGGGCATCCGCATTCGCAACAAAAAGGCCTTCTCGGTACAGTTTCACCCCGAGGCGTCGCCCGGCCCGCACGACAACCACTACCTCTTCGATGAGTTCATTCACCTGATGGACTCTGAAAAAGAGCGCATCGTGGCTTGATCATGCGGCCCCTTCTCTCGGTTCACCTTGCGGTGCTGCTCTTCGGGCTGGCGGGTCTATTTGGCAAATGGATCGACTTGCCGCCTACCTGGATCGTGCTGGGACGGACGCTTTTTGCTGCCATTTTTTTGAGGGGAATGATGCATTGCCGCCAGGAGGCGATTCTCCCTCCGACGCTGCGCGATCGCTGGTGGATGGTGGTCAGCGGCATGCTGCTTGCCTTTCACTGGGTGGCCTTTTTTGCCAGCATTCAGCTATCGACCATCGCGATTGGTCTGCTGACCTTTTCGTCTTTTCCCGTTTTCACCACTCTGCTAGAGCCCTTGGTGGGACAGGGTAGGCTCACGGGATACAATCTACTGCTAGCTTGCCTCACCCTGACGGGGGTTGCCTGGGTGGTGCCACCGCTCGATTTGTCGCAGGGCTACACCCAGGGAGCGCTATGGGGCTTGGCCGCAGGGCTGAGTTTTGCCTTGCTCGCGCTGATCAATCACCCTTTGAGCCGCCGACACCCGGCGCGCCGCATAGCACTTTGGCAGGATGCTACGGCAGCTCTGTGCTTGCTTCCGTTCGTTTGGGGGCAACCGATGACGCCCAACGCCCGCGATTGGGGCTTACTGGTGGGGCTAGGCGTACTTTTCACTGGCGTTTCACACACCTTGTTCATCGCTGGACTACGCGACTTGCCCGCTCGCCTGGCTAGCCTCATCGCGACGCTAGAGCCGGTGTACGGCGTCTTAGCCGCTATGCTTTTGCTGGGTGAAGTCCCAACCAAACAGACCCTGGCAGGTGGATTGCTCATTGTGGGGACCGCCGCTTGGGCTTCGTGGCGGCAATACCGAACGGCCACTCGTCAGCCAGAACGCTCCCAGACAAACTCCCACTCTTCGGATTTTTGACCCGCATGGGACAGGTGGCAATGGTAAACGCCTTCGTCCAGGTCGCGGAGACTCACCTTGACTCGCGAGCGATTGGAATCTATCACCTGATCAGACACCGGTCGGCCTGCATAAGAATAGATCGAGATCCGAGCGGGAATACGCCCTTGGGGAAGATTGAACTGTACCAACAGCCACCCTTTGCGCTGATCGACCGCTAGCGAGGTGATAGTGGGAGAAATAACCGTGGCTCGCCTTCGCTGGTGCAAGATGCGACTGAGTAGCCAAGTGGCTACCCCGATGAGCAACAAAAACACCGGAATCGTGTACAGCCACCAAGGCCAATCCGAGGCAGGAATGCGCCCTCGGCCACTCGCAGCCGCCATATCGCCGGGCAACTCATAGGTTCCCTCGACCCAAAGGGTATCTCCCAACCTAGCAGAAATCGCCAGTCGAACTTCACCATTGGCTTCGACCGGGGCTTGATACACCAATTGGTGCCGCCCTCGCCGAGCAGCTAGCATAGAGTCGACGCGCGCCCCCAACTGTTGGGGATTAAGCGAAGCGACTAACGCCCCTCCCGAAGATTGGGTCAAGGCCAACAAATCGGGGGAAGGC
>CAYVAP010000095.1:0-1088 GCA_964449365.1 uncultured Bacteroidia bacterium | reverse complement strand
GGCATCCTGCCCAGGTAACCCACCAACACCGCGATGTCGGTCTGCTGAGCCATTTGCTGTACGCTACGCAGGGAAACCACCGACGCCTGGTCTTCCCCTCCTACCAAAGCCAAAATGGCCTTGTCTCCGCGGTTGCCGCGCAAGGCTCCCACCCCAAAGGCAATCGCATCGCGGGTTACACGGTCGCCGTAAGGCTCGATACCCTCCAAAATCAGGCTGAGCACCATGAAATTGTCGCTCAGATCGGTATTGTCGATGCTACCCCCAAAGTGAATCAGCACCGCAGAATCCGTTTGAGGGCGCAGGGCTTCGAGTAGATTCGCGCCCACGGCTTTGAGCTGATCAAGACGACTTTCGGGCGCATCCAGGCTTTGTCCCGGCTGACGCATCTCCTGAGAGCGATCGATCACCAGCGCCAATTTTAGCGGAGCATCTACCTGACCTGCCTTCCAGCTTTGCAAAATGGCTTGCTCTGAGCCATCGTACACCGTCAAAGCGGAGGCAGGTATCGAGGCCAGCTCACCTTGCAACCAGAGCGTTACCGTGGGATAAGTAGATGCATCGATCTGCTCAATTTGCGGTTGTGCCCAAAGCTGCCCACAGCAGGCCATCAGGTAGGCTAACAAAAAGCATCCACGAATTATGCCCATAAAGGTAGCATTTTAGCTGGAAAACTACGAAATCCCCACTCAACCCCAAAAACCTCCCGCTGCCAGCATCATCGACCCAGCGCGCAGGAGGCTCCGAAAGTATGTGAACACAAGAACGAGGCCCCATTTCTATGAGAAATGGGGAATTCGAAATTCGTGATTCGAAATTCAGTGCCGATTTCGAATTACCAATTCCGAATGTCGAATGATTCAGTCCGCATTGTCATGCAAAAAGCCATTGTTGTCGCGGAGATGATACTGTCGCTCTTCGTCTTCTTCGACACTGAGGCGTGAGTAGCGAGGGTCCTGCTGCTCGGGCTTATCAGGGTCGACTAATATGCGCTTGCGCAGGTAGGCAGGCTGGGTTTCCAGGCCGCTGAGGCTCTCAGGGTCGTGAATGTCATAGACCTTCGAGTTGAGCTTTTGGATCCGCTGTTC
>CAYVAP010000094.1:0-10836 GCA_964449365.1 uncultured Bacteroidia bacterium | reverse complement strand
CTCAGTGGCCGCCCAAGCGGCTAAAATTACTTTCAACCGCGAAACTAATGACTAGTGTGCACGTGGTCGCAGGCTCACCCATTTTTCCCCTGATCTCGGTGCTGGCGCAACGGGTCTTTGGGCTTGGTGGCGCGAAAGTCTTTGAGGTAAAAGGGCTCGAAGGTGGTGAGATCTTCGACATGTTGCGCTTGCAAGCGCAGCCAAAGTCTCTTCCCCATCTGGCTGGCGTGCGAAAGGGCCTGGCCTAGCACGATGGCGTTGGGGTGAGCTTCCAACCAGGTGCGGCACTTCTCCGCCCCATCGCCGCAAAAAATCACTTTGCCCCGGGTCAGCCACTCCTCAAACGAAGATGCCTCTACGATGCGCGCCTCGATCTCGCCCAGGGGCTGCCCCTGCGCATCAAAGGGCGCACAGTAGACCTCCATGCGGCGGGCGTCGACCAGAGGAATGATGCATGCACCGAGTCGCTGGGCCAACTCCCGCTGCCCATCAGCCAGGCTCTGCAAGCTGCTGAGACTAAGCAAAGGCCGATCCAGGGCGTAGCAAAGCCCTTTAGCGGTAGACACTCCCACCCGCAGGCCCGTGTAAGAGCCTGGTCCACGACTGACCCCCACCGCAGCCAGGTCTGCCGGGCGCAGCTCCAAGTGGCTGAGCAGCGCCTCGACCATGGGCATCAGCAAGCGGGCATGACTCGCTTGCCGCCGAATCTGCTGGCTGCCTAGCAGCCGATCTTGAGCGAATACCGCTACCGAGCCGGTAGCCGTGGCCGTGTCGAGAGCCAGCAAGTAGGGGCCAGTGGGGGCATTGTCTTTCATGCCTCAAAGTTCGATTTTCCGCTGAGAACTGCCTACCTTTCAGCGATGAAAAAGCTTTCCCTGATCATTTGTTGTCTGTGGTTTGGCTCTCATGCCTGTCTCCTCTCTGCCCAAGGCCAGCATGCGCCGCTGCGCGGCCAAAAGGTAGGCGTATTTATCAGTGCCAAAGCTACCCGCTATGACACCCCCTTTTTCATCGAGGTGGCGCAGTTTCTCCAGCAGGAAGAAGATCGCTCCAACGTGGGTAAGATGAAGTCCGAGTTTATCATTCGCATGGGATGGCTCCTGACTGAGCAACTGCAAGCCCTCAGCGGAGCGGATACGGTGTATTTCCTCAATGGTGATCTCAAAAAAGGCCGCGCTTTTTTGGCCGCCTACGATAGCGCTACCCAGACCCTCATCCGCCCAGGCGAGGCGTTGCAAGCGTTGGACTGGGTGCTAGTGTTGCAGCCTTTTCACATCGACTCGCGCAAGCATCGATCAGTTTATGTGGCCAGCAACAAGCTGGTCACCCGCTATACCCCCGTGAAGCAAGCCGACCTGAGCATGGTAGCCCTACGCATGGATCAGCCGCGCAACCCCAAGCCTACCCGCGTCTGCTATGACGATCTCAACCACGAGCGTCAGGAGCTATATTTCGATTTCCTCAAAGGCGAATCAAAAATGGGAATGTTTCTCAGTGAGGTTTTTTCGCAGTGGTGGGCCCAGTGGCAGTTGGGAGAAAATGGACATTGTAGAGGGAAGTGAGCGCTCGATCTATCTTGCCTGCTCACTCACCGCCCACAAGCCCACGAAGGTGAGGAAGCCATTCAAAATCAGAATTTCGAAGCCAAACTCGTAGCCCAACCAGCGAGGGCTCAGGCCATCGATCAGATAGCTGAGTACGGGAGCCAATAGGCAAATCCAGGGGATGGCTCGGTCGCGGGCTTGGCGCTTGGCGTAGAGCCCAAAGGCATAGAGCCCCAACAAGGGACCGTAGGTGTAGCCTGCCGCTTTGAAAACCGCCCAGATCACCGCGCGGTCATTCATGGCCTGAAAGACCAAAATCACGGCCAACAAGAGCCCCGCAAAGCCCACGTGTACCAGGTAGCGCAGGCGACGCTTTTGGGCTTCATCGTCGCGCTGCTCAAACTTGAGGATGTCTACGCAGAAGGCGGTCGTCAGGGCCGTGAGCGCCGAGTCGGCGCTGGAATAGGCCGCCGCAATGACGCCCAAGACAAAGACCACCGCCGCGATAGGCCCCAAGTGATTGAGGGCCAGGTAAGGGAATAGCTCATCAGTAGCGATACAACTGCCATCGGCCAGCCGGATGGCGCAGCCCTCCACAAACACCGGGTCGATCAGCCCTTGGCCTTGACCATATAGATAGAGGAGTGCTCCCAGGGTGAGAAACAGCAAATTAGCTGCTACCAAAATCACGGAGAAGAGCAGCACGTTGCGCTGGGCCTCGCCCAGGTTGCGGATGGTGAGGTTTTTTTGCATCATGTCCTGATCAAGCCCGGTCATCACGGTGGCGATGCCCGCTCCACTGAGAAACTGCTTGAAGAAGTTGTTGCCGGGGGCCCAGTCCCAGAAGAAGGTGCGGGAGTAGGTGCTTTCGCCGACCGCAGCGACGAGGTCGCCCACACTCCACCCAAACGATTGCGCGATCACCCAGACGGTGATGCCCGCTCCTACCAGCATGGCCGCAGTTTGCAGGGTATCGGTCCAGACCACCGTCTTGATGCCGCCACGAAAGGTGTAGAGGTAAATCAGCCCGATGGAGATCAGCACGGTGAGGGGAAAGGGAAGGCCAAAGGCGTCGCTCACGGCTAGTTGCAGCACCAGCGCGACTAGGTAGAGGCGCAGGCTGGCTCCGATCACCCGCGAAACCAAAAACAGCACCGAGCCGCTGAGGTAGGCCCTGGGGCCAAAGCGCTGCCCCAGGTAGCCGTAGATGGAGGTGAGGCGCAGCCGATAGTAGAGCGGCATCAGAATGAAGGCGATCACGGCGTAGCCTACCAGATAGCCCAAGACCATTTGGAGGTAGGCCCATTGGCCATTGCCTACTGCGCCGGGCACCGAGATGAAGGTCACGCCCGAGAGCGAGGCCCCGATCATGCCAAAGGCTACCACGTACCAGGGCGAATTGCGGTCGGCAGTGAAGAAGGTCTGCTCAGTGGCACCGCGCCCCGTGAGGTAGGAGATGAGCATGAGCAAGGCAAAGTAGCCGACGATGAGCAGCAGGGCGAAGGTGGCGTCCATAGGTTAAGTCCAAAACATTGAGCATTCAAGGTACGAGGAAAAGCATGAAACATGAAGCATGTCAGGTTTTGTGTTTCGATGATCAGGAGGTAAAGATTGGTTAACACAGAGAAGGTAGCTATGCAGCGAATTTGATTCACCAAAATACTACCATTGATTATGAACCGAATGTTTACCAAGCAAAGCCTGGGGGTGTTGATCCTCAGCCTATTGCTGCCGGTACTGTCCTGGGGGCAGGGGGTGACGACCTCCTCGATGCAAGGTCAGGTTACCGATACCAATGGCGAGCCACTGATTGAGGCCACCGTGGTGGCGGTGCACACGCCTTCTGGCTCGACTTACGGCAACAACACCAACGAGAGTGGTTTTTTCCGCATTCCCAACATGCGGGTAGGTGGTCCCTACACCGTCAAGGTAACCTACGTGGGGTATGAGCCTTACGAAGAGACGGGCATCAACCTCAGCCTGGGGCAGGCCTTTCGCCTGAACGTTGATCTGCAGGACAAAGGGGTAACCGTGGATGCGGTTGACATCGTAGCCAGCAACAGCGACATATTCGACGCCAACCGCACTGGCGCTGAGACGGTGGTATCGGAGGAGCAAATCAACGCTTTGCCCACCGTGGCCCGTTCTTTGGGCGACTTTGTGCGCTTGACGCCGCAAGCCACTGTCCGCGAGGGCGGCGATGGCTTCTCGATTTCGATCGCAGGTCAGAACAACCGCTACAACGCCATCTACATCGACGGCGCAGTGAACAACGACGTCTTTGGCCTGGCTGGCTCGGGTACCAACGGCGGTCAGACTGGCGTATCGCCCATTCCGCTCGACGCCATCGAAGAGCTGCAAATTCAGCTGGCTCCCTTCGACGTGCGCGTGGGTGGCTTCGCGGGTGGTGCCATCAACGCGGTTACCCGCTCAGGTGGCAACAACATCGAGGCTTCGGCCTACGGCTTTTTCCGCAACCAGGCCCTGGCTGGTCGCACGCCTACCGATGATGAAAACCGCGAGCGCGAGCAACTGCCTGACTTTAGTGCTTACACCACGGGCTTCCGGGTAGGGGGACCTATCATCAAAGACAAGGTTTTCTTCTTTGTCAACGCCGAGCTGGAGCGCATCGAAACGCCGCAGCCGTTTGACATCGCAGACTACGATGGTCGTTCTACCGCCGAAGACCTGGAAGACCTGCGCACCTTGCTGAATGGCCTTGGGTATGAGCCTGGAACTTACACCGACAACCGTTCCTTCCTGAACTCAGAGAAGATCAACGTCAAGCTGGACTTTAACCTGAATCAGGACAACAAGCTGAGCATCCGCCATGGCTACGTAGGGGCGCGCAACCTCGAAGGGGTCCGCTCTAGCTCGCAGCGCATCCGCTTCTTGAACGAGTCGGAGTTCTTCAACTCTGTAACCAACTCCACCGCCATCGAGCTTAGCTCGGTATTTGGGAGCAACTTCTCTAACAACCTGAAGATCGGCCTGACCTTCGTACGGGATGACCGCGACCCTTATCAGGGCGATGGTGCTCAAGCCGACGAAAGCGAAGACCCCAACTACTTCCCCTACGTGAGTGTGGAAGATGGCAATGGCCGCATCACCTTTGGGTCGGAGCAGTTTTCGACGGCAAACGCGCTGGACCAAAACGTGATCACCCTGACTGACAACTTCGAGATCTACACCGGTCGCCACACCATCACTTTGGGTACGCACAACGAGTTCTACGACGTGTACAACCTCTTCATTCGTCAGAACTACGGGGTGTATGAGTACGACAGCTTGGAGCAACTGCTCAGCGGTCAGCCTGCTACCGAATTTTTCCGCAGCTACTCGCTGGTAGATGACATTACGGGTGACGGCTCGGTGGCTGCCTCTGAGTTTACGGGTGCCCAGTTCGGCTTTTATGCCCAAGATGAATGGCAAACTACTGATCGCCTGAAGCTGACCTACGGCCTGCGCCTGGACATCCCCGTGTATTTCACTGACATTCCGGTGAACGAGGACTTCAACGAAAACACCATTCCTCTCCTGGAGGCAGAAGGCTATGACCTGCGTGGTGCGCGTACGGGGGCGTTTATCGACCCGCAGTTGCTGCTGTCGCCCCGTTTGGGCTTCAACTGGGACGTAACTGGCGAGCGCACCACCCAAGTGCGTGGTGGCTTCGGGATTTTTACTTCCCGCATTCCTTTGGTATGGCCCGGTGGTGCGTTTAACAACAACGGCGTTACCGTGGGTGGCGACTTCAACGGCAGCCCTGACTTTGGCGTAACCGACTTCCCGGAGTGGGATGAGCAGCCGCAAAACGTACAGCCCGGCGAAGGCGAGCCTTCTGGTCAGATTGACCTCTTTGCCGCTGACTTCAAAGTGCCCCGCATCCTGAAGGCCAACATCGCGCTGGACCAGAAGCTGCCCGGCGGCTTCATCGCCAACGTAGAATTCCTCTACAACAAGACCCTGCAAAATGTCGCTTACCAAAACCTGAACCTGAAGCAGGCTGATGCTTCTACGTCTGGTACTGGCGACGTACGCCCGATCTTTGATCGTCGCGATGAGATAGACCCCACCTACAGCCGCATCCTGCTGGCTTCTAATACCCAACTGGGGAGCACCTGGAACTTCTCAGCTACCCTGAGCAAGGCCTTCAGCCGTGGCATCTCTGGTCAGGTTTCGTACTCCTACGGGGATGCCTTCTCGCTCTTCGACGGGACGTCTTCGCAGAACTCCTCGCAGTGGCGCGGGCTGCACGCCGTTCAGGGTCGTAACTTTGACTGGCGCGCATATCGCTCGGACTTTTCGCAGGGCCACCGTGTGATCGGCGGCTTGTCTTACCAGTTTGACTGGAATAAGGCGCGCAACGCGACCACCACCATCTCGATTTTCTACGAAGGCATCTCGGGTGCGCCTTACACCTTCGTGATCGCTGACGGGGACGACATCCAGCAGGAAGATTCGCGTAACCGCACCCTCTTCTACGTTCCCCTGAATGAGAGCGACATCAACTTCGTCGGCTCGCCGGAAGAGCAAGCTGCGCAGTGGGCGGCGCTCAATGACTTCATCGAAGATCATGACTACCTGAGCCAGAACCGCGGTGAGTTTGTGGAGCGTAACCACAGCCGTGCGCCTTTCAGCAACGTGATGGACTTGCGCTTTATGCAGGACATCCGCATCAACGCTGGTGGCAAAACCCATACCTTGCAACTGACGGCTGATATCTTCAACTTCACCAACCTGCTGAACCCGAACTGGGGTCGTCGCTACTTCCTCTTTAGCAACTTCAACCTCACCGAGTTCCAAGGGTTCCTCGAAGATGCAGACGGCAATGCGACCACCACGCCGACCTACTCGTTCGAGGCACCGGAGGATTTCCCCTTCACCGACATCGACGATAGCGGCATCCAAAGCTCGCGCTTTCAAGCACAGCTAGGTGTGCGCTACATCTTCAACTAATGCCCCCGACAAGCCATTTGGCTTTTCACAGCCCGCTCTTCGGAGCGGGCTTTTTCCATTTGAGACCGCTACGCTGCGAGATAAAAAGGTGATCTTGGTGAACAGTGATCCCAGTGAAGGTGATCTTGGTGAACAGTGATCCCAGTGATCGTACCCCGCAGATCACCCCGATCACCCCGATCACCCCGACCACCTCGACCACCCCGACCACCCCGATCACACCGATCACCCCGACCACCTCGACCACCCCGACCACCTCGACCACCCCGATCACCTCGACCACCTCGATCACCCCGACCACCTCGACCACCCCGACCACCCCGATCACCCCGATCACCCCGACCACCCCGACCACCCCGATCACCCCGCGAAGCGTACTGATCACTGTTCATTGTTCACTGCCCACTGACTATGAGAATTTTCCTTTGCCTCCTGCTGATCCTACCTGCCTGCCGCAGCACTTACGTAAATGTGCCTAAGGCCGGGCTTCCTGCCTTCGTGCATCCCGACAATGGCAAGCTACCCCGCATCAGCGCCCATCGCGGCGGCGGCGGCTACGCAGGCTACCCCGAAAACTGCCTGGCCTCTTTTCAGTACCTGATCGAGCAGGCCCCCATGTTCATCGAGTGCGACTTGCGCCTCAGCGCCGACTCGGTGCTGCTGTTGATGCACGATCATGACCTCGAGCGCACCACCACCGGCACGGGGCGCGTAAATGAGCAACCTTGGGCGCTGCTCGACACCATGCACCTGCTCGACAACCTCGGCAACCAAACGCCCCACGAAATCCCCCGCCTCGACGAAGCCTTGCGCTGGGCCAAGGGCAAGGCCATCCTCACCCTAGATGT
The DNA here is from genome assembly GCA_964449365.1 of uncultured Bacteroidia bacterium. Classification (GTDB taxonomy): domain Bacteria; phylum Bacteroidota; class Bacteroidia; order J057; family J057; genus CAYVAP01. Next base: position 3,488 of record CAYVAP010000094.1, on the reverse strand, counting down.
GAAGCGGGGGGTACCCTACGAGCTAGTCGTCGCTGCCGTGCAACGAGCCAAAGCCCAGCGCTACGCCGCCATCATCACTTACAGCGCCAAAGCTGCCGCCAAGGTCTATGCCCTCGATTCGACCCTGGCCATCTCGGTGGGCATTCGCAGTGCCGAGGATCGGCAGCGCCTGCTCGACCTGGGCCTCGACCCCGACAACCTCATCGCGTTCACTGGGACTTCTCTCTGCGACCCCGCGGTCTACGCCGACAACCGCGCCCTGGGCATCCCCAATTTGCTGGGCACCCTGGGCAACCTCGATCGGCAGGCCGTCGCCAAAGGCGACTCGCTCTACCTACGCTGGCTCGATCTTGGGGTGGATGTGATCGCCACCGATCGCCCCGTGGAGGTCGCCCAGATGTTGGGGATAAAAGAGTAACAAGAGAAAATTGGGCGCTGCTAGCCAAGAAGCGTATCTTCGAATCCCTAATCCCTAATCCCTAATCCCGAATTCCGAATCCCGAATCCCGAATCCCGAATCCCGAATCCCGAATTCCGAATCCCTAATCCCGAATCCCTCCTATGCTAAAGCTGAAAATGAAGACCGACCCACTCTGGGTCAAGCACATCGCCGAGCAAAACATCAGCGAAATCCTCACCGACCATGCCTGGTGCGAGCAAAAGGCGGCTTCTTCGGCCATCTCGCTCATTGTGCAGTATCCTGAGCACGAAGAGCTGGTGAGCGAAATGTCGGATCTGGTGCAGGAAGAGTGGGGCCACTTTCGCATGGTGTGCCGCGAGATCAAGAAGCGGGGTCTTACCCTGGGCCGTGAGCGCAAGGATAGCTACGTGAATGAACTGATGAAATTCATCAAGGGTAAGGGGGGTAGCCGCGAAGCCCACCTGGCCGATAAGCTGCTTTTTGCGGCGATGATTGAGGCCCGTAGTTGCGAGCGCTTCAAGGTGCTCTCTGAAAACATCGGCGACGAAGACCTGGCGCAGTTTTATCACAAGCTCATGATCTCGGAGGCGCGGCACTATACCCTTTTTATTCGCTTGGCCAAAAGTCTCTGCCCCAGCGTGGATGTGGATCAGCGTTGGGAAGAATTCTTGGCCTACGAAGGCGAGGTGATTAGCCGCTATGGTAAAAGTGAGGGTATTCATGGCTAAATCGGGGTGATCATTTCGTTGCAAAAGGATATTTTTTGCAGAAAAATGATCTGAGCCACTGCATTTGCAGGCAAATTTTTCTATCTACCGGAGTAGAAACCATTGCTTGCTCTGATGAAGCGTCTATTAAGCTACCTATTGACTCCCCTGCACCTCATGGCCTTTGGGGTGGTGTTGTTGGTGTTTCACGTCATACAGTGGCTAGCCCTCAAACTTGGGGGCTATCCCTGGCACAAGCGAGCCGTCGATGGCCTCAACCTGGGCCTGATGCGCTCGCTGTGGCTTTTGGGCAGCCATGCGCGCATGATAGGTGCGCAGCCTCTGCCTACCGATCGGCCTCTGCTGATCGTAGCCAATCATCAAAGCATGCATGATATCCCTGGCTTAGGCTGGTTTTTTCGCAAGCACCACCCCAAGTATGTCTCCAAAGTCGAGCTGGGCAAGGGCATCCCTAGTGTGTCGTACAACCTGCGGCATGGCGGCTCGGTGCTGATCAACCGCAAAAACCCCCGACAAGCGCTGCCGGCCATGCAGGGCTTTGCTAAGTATATTGCCGAAAACAACTATGCGGCTGTACTGTTTCCTGAAGGTACTCGTAGTCGTAACGGTGCGCCCAAAGATTTTGCCACCCAAGGCTTGAAGATTATGCTCAAATATATGCCTGAGGCTCTGGTGGTGCCGGTGACCATCAATGACACCTGGCGTATTCAGGTGGGTTTTCCGATGCAAGTGGGGGCCAAGCCTACCTGGACGCAGCATCCCGCCATCGATCCTAAAGGACGCAACGTGAATGAGGTCATCGCTGAGCTCGAAGCGGTGATCAAAGGGGCCATCGAGCTGCCGCTTCAGATGAAGCCCGCGTCGCAAGTCTGACGCTTAGTCTTCCCATTTTATCTTAAAATTTCCAATCTCGAATTTCGTATATGTCAATCAAGAATATCCGCCTGGAGGTCATGCAGACCATCGAACCACAGGTCGACGACCTGATCTCTCAGTATTTGCCCAAGATCGAAGATATGTGGCAGCCCTCCGATATGCTGCCCGATAGTCAGAGCGAGTCGTTTGTGGAAGAAGTAACTGAGTTGCGCGAGCTGGCCAAAGAATTGGGCTATGACTTCTGGGCAGTGCTGATCGGCGATACGGTGACGGAGGAGGCGCTACCCACCTACGAAGCCTGGCTCATGGACGTCGAGGGCATCAATCAAGATGAAGGGGGCAACGGCTGGTCGCGTTGGGTGCGGGCCTGGACGGCTGAAGAAAATCGCCACGGCGACCTACTCAACAAGTATCTCTACCTCTCCGGTCAGGTCAATATGCGCGAGGTCGAGGTGTCGACCCAGCATTTGCTCAAAGATGGCTTTGATATCGGCACCAGCCGCGATCCATACCGTAATTTCATCTATACCAGTTTTCAGGAGCTGGCTACCAATGTATCGCATCGCCGGGTAGCGGCGCTGGCCAAGCAACACAGCAACAAAAACCTCGCGAGAATCTGTGGGGTAGTAGCCGCCGACGAAGCCCGCCACGCCAAAGCTTACAAGGACTTTGTGAGTCGCATTTTCGAATTCGACCCTAGCGGTATGATGCTGGCTTTCGAAGACATGATGCGCAAAAAGATCGTGATGCCAGCCCACTTCTTGCGCGAATCTGGCGGTATGATCGGTGAGTTGTTCGAGCACTTTAGCCACTCAGCCCAGCGGCTGGGGGTCTACACCTCCGATGACTACGTGGACATCTTGCGCGGACTACTCAAAGACTGGCAAATCGATCAGGTATCGGAACTCAACGATCAGGCCGAGCGCGCCCGCGACTACCTGATGGCCTTGCCCGAGCGCCTCACTCGCATCGCTAAGCGCATCCGCATTCCTGAGAAGCCGCATGAGTACAAATGGATGATGAGCTAAGGCGAAAGCCCTGGAGATGGATCGCGCCAGAGACATGTTTCCGCCTCGATTGGTACCACTCTGGGCGGTCGTTTCCAACCTGAGCAGAAATGGCCGATCTTTCCTTCAATCGGCCATTTTTTTGCCTGCTTCCCCGATTCTGAACGTCTAATTTTGAATTGTCATGATCAGCCTACTCAAATTCATCCTTTCTATCGTCTGGTTGTTTCTCACCCTGGGGGTACTGATCAACCTGTGGCGCGACAAAGCCGGTAGCGGCAGTAGCAAAGTCCTCTGGACCCTGGGGATCCTGATTTTTCCGATCTTGGGACCGGTGTTGTTCCTGCTTTTTGGCGCGCGTACGGAGTGATACAGTCCCCTCAGCTCATCTCACCTATACCTCAAAGTGGTTGAATGGTAGAGTTGTTGATGTATTGAATGGCCTTGTTATCAATA
>CAYVAP010000093.1:0-10838 GCA_964449365.1 uncultured Bacteroidia bacterium | reverse complement strand
CCTAGACTTGAAGAAAAATCCGAGTTTGGCGGGCCAAACGGCGAGACGGTGGGATGGAGGGACCCGCCGACGAGCTTTCAACGCGGAGATGCGGAAAAAGATGCAGCGATCACCCATCATTCGGGAGTTGACAGAGCACTAGCCGGGACACCAGTCATGATCGCGTCTCTACGCGCCAACCCAACCCCAAACCAAGACGGCAGAGCCACAGTTACCTGCAACTCCGCCGCCTCTTTACTGACCACCATTCATTGATCCCTGATCCCTAAGATCACCGCTTGATCAGCTTCTGCGTAGCTCGGCCCTGCGGCGTCTCCACGTCGATGAGGTAGACACCCTGCGGCAAATCGCGCAGGTTGAGGGTCATAGGTTGCAGGCCGCTGCCTTGCTGACGCATCAGCTCGCGCCCGTCGATGCTCAGCACCCGCGCCGACACCGGACCACTGAGGCTACCCAGGTCGAGGGTAACGCCGTCTTGCGCCGGGTTGGGATACATGCGCAGGCTGAGGCGAGCCGCTTCGTCGAGGCCCACCATCACGCCTTCGACCTCATAGATGGTCAGGGTCGAGCTGACCTCGTTGGCGACTACCAGGTAGTACTTGCCATCGGGCGACTGTGCGTTGGGGATCAAGATCAAATCCTCCGGGGCCAGGTCGCCCCCTTCCGAAGCCGTGTCGCGCTGATTGTCGTAGTCCACGAAGATGGGCGCGGTCGGATCCGTTACGTCAAAGACCATGACCCCGCCGATGCGCTCCAGGGCCACGAAGGCGTACTGCTCATCGTTGATCTGCCCCACCACGACCGCTTCAGGCTCAGGGCCTTTGTTGTCAGAGCGGTCTTTGAAGTCCAGCTCGTCGTCGGTGGTGTTGAAGAAGCGCCCCACCTTGGGATCAGCCTCGATGATGCGCTCGAAGTCGTCGCCGGAGTCATAGACCAGGCTGCCGTCGGCGGCATTCCAGATGGAAAAGGAACGCGCCCCAAAGGCCCAGATGGCATCGAAGTCGCCGTCGCCGTCCACGTCGCCATTGGCGGTGGTGACCGTCAGCGGCCCAATGGCCGCTTGCAGCAGGTCGCCGTCGGGGAAGGCCGTAGGATCCAGGTCGAGGTCTTCGAGGTCAGATTCCTCTTCGTACGCATCGTACTCCCGGGCGTCGCCCTCATTGGCCGTAACCAGGTAGGTGATGCCGCCCACGGCGTAGCTCGCGATGGCGTCGGGCATGTACATACCAAAAATCGGGTAGTTGGCGATGCGAATCTGGTCGCTGTCGTTCTCCCCGTCCAGGCCGTTGCCGGGCTGGCTGTGGTCCTTGAGGCCCAGCGGAATCAGGCTGGTTACGGTGGCAGAGGCGATGTCGATCACGGCCAGGGCGTTGTTTTCCTGGCAGGTCGCGTAGGCGGTGCTGCCATCGGGCGACACGGTGATGTACTCCGGCTCCAGGTCTTGCGCCACGGTAGCACCGGGACCAAAGATGCGGATGTTTTGCGCCACCAACTGCGCCGAATCGGCGTTGAAGCTGACAAAATCTGCTGTTCGTACATCAGCCTGGGTTACGTTGGCCGCCCCACCCGATACGTCGATGAGAGAGATAGACCCTTCCGGATCATTGAGGTAATCGTCGCTGGGCTCGCCTTCGTTGGCCACCAGCAGCGTCTGTCCATCGGGGGTAAAAGTCACCATGTCGGGCAAAGCCCCGACCGTTACCTGGCTCAGCTCATTGCCGTCGGTGTCGAAAAAGACCACTAGGCCAGGCTGCTGCTTGTCGGCATTCTCAATGGCGGTCGCGACCACCCCGTCGTACACGGCCACGCTGTTGATCGCGCCGTACTGCGAGATGTCGATGGGCGAAAGCAGCGAGGGGTTGGCCGGGTTGCTAAAATCGACCACATCCACTTTGTTGGCCTCGGAGTTGGAGGCAAAGAGGCGCTGCGAAGCCACGTCATAGGCCACGATCTCAGCGGCATCGTCGCCAGGCGTGCCCGTCGAGAAGCTGTTGATGTACAGCAGGTTGATGGCCTCGGTGGCCACCGGGGCGCTGCGGTCATCGTCGAGGATGTAGGCCACGAATACAGTGTCCTCGCCCAGGTTCACGCCCTGCGCATTGCCCAGACGGTAGGAGAAGTATTCGTCGTTTTCCGCGTCGCTATCGTCGGTGATGTCGATGCTGATGCTCTGGCTGCTTACCCCCGGGCCAAAGGTAACGGTCAGGCTGGCCGGCGGGGTAAAGTCGCTGCCGTCGGCGGTAGCAAAGGTCGCCGGGATCAGGTCGACCGACACGGTCGAGTCAGGGTTCACGCCACTCACTTCCAGCTCGATCACGAGGGTGCTGGCGTCTTCGTCCACGCCATCGTTGCTGCTGGAGAATACCACCTCGCCCGTGATTTCGCCGCCAATTTCATAGACGGCCACTGTACTGCTCACCTCATTGGCCACCAGCAGCAGGGAGGTACCGGTGGGGCTCTGCTCGAAGGGAATGAAAACCAGATCCTCAGGCGCGAGGTCGCCGCCTAGCTGGTTCACGTCGCGGTTGTTGACGTATTGCACAAAAACTGGCGCGCTAGGGTCAGTAACATCATAGACCATGATGCCGCCGATGCGCTCCAGGGCGATGAAGGCGTAGGTCTGCCCGTTGATACCAGCGGTGATCACCGCCTCGGGTTCGGGGCCTTTGTCGTCAGAGCGGTCCTTGAAGTCGTTTTCATCGTCGGTGGCGTTGAAGATGGCCCCAAATACGGGATCCTGAGCGGTGATCAACTCAAAGTCGTCGCCTGAGTCGTAGATGACCGCTTTGGTCGCCACGTCCACGATGCTAAAGGAGCGCCCCCCGAAGAGGTGGATTTCGTCGAAATCGCCATCTCCATCGAGGTCGCCCTCGGTGTTGATGGTCTTGATGCGGCCCACGTTGGCCTTCAAGATGTCCCCGTCAGGAAATACCGTGGGGTCGAGCAGGTAATCGCTGTCGCCGAGGCGAGACTCATCTTCAAATGCGTCGTACTCGCGGGCGTCGCCCTCGTTAGCGGTGATCAGGTACTGGCCCCCCCCCACAGAGAAATAGTCGATGGCATCGGGCATGGGGGTGCCCAGGAAGGGATAGTTGGCAATGCTGACCGAATCCCCCTCGTTGGTGGCATCCAGGCCCGCCCCGGCTACGCGGTGGTCCTTGTTGCCCAGGCCGATGACGGAGAGGCTACCGGTGTTCAGGTCGATCTCGATGAGGGCATTGTTTTCCTGGCAGGCCACCCAAGCGGTGTCGCTGTTAGCCGAAACCGTGATGTATTCTGGCTCCAGGTCCTCGGCCACGGTGGTGCCAGCCAGCCCCGAGATGCGCCCCCCTGCGCTTTCGACGTCGGCTACCGTTAGACTGGTGAAGACCACAAAGTCCACGTCTGCCTGCGTCAGAGCCGCCACCGGATCGCTCAGGGTGATGATGCTCACCGAGCCTTCAGGGTCGATGCTGTAATCATCGTTCGGCTCGCCTTCGTTGGCCACCAGGACCTTGCTCCCGTCGGGGGTGAAGGTTACCATATCTGGCAAGGCCCCTACCGTCAGTTGGTTGAGAATGTTGCCATCCAGGTCCATGAAGACCACCAAGCCAGAATCTTGGGTCACGGGCGCTTCTACCGCAGCCACCACCAGGGTATCGTACACTGCAACGCTGTTGATGCCGCCGAGGCTCGAGATATCGATGCTGCTGATCTGACTGGGGTTGGCCGGATCGCTGAAATCGAGGATATCGACCGAGTTGTTTTCCGAATTAGCTACGTAGAGGCGCTGAGCGTCAGGGGCATAAGAAATGATTTCTGCCGAGTTGCTGCCCGGGCCGGGCGCGTTGGTGTAGCTGCCCAGCAGGCTGAGGGTAATGGCCTCAGTGGCTACCGGCGCCAGGCGGTCATCGTCGTTGATATAGACCGTGTGGATACCGCTGCTAATGCTGGCGTTCACGGGTTCGATCAGGCGGAAGGAAACGTACTCATCGTTCTCGGGATCGCTGTCGTCGGTGAGGGCGACCTTGACGGTGTCGGTCTGATTGGCCATACCCGGTGCAAAGTCGAGGGTAAGGGTGTCGCTGGCCAGGACAAAGTCGCTGCCATTGGTAGCGGTGGCCAAGTTGGTGAGGGCCACCTTCACCTGCGCCGGGCTAGTGAGCATGGCGCTTTGGGTGACCACCACCAAGACCGTGTCGAGGCTTTCGCTCACCGTCTGGTTGACCACCTCAAAGGCAAGGTTGCCCGTGGTGATGATCGATACCACGCCAGGGGTGGCAAATACGCTATCGTTGCCGACCAGGGTATCCTGGAAAGTTACCGAGGCAAACCAGTTGCTGCCCACGTTGTTGTCCAGCGCGGGATTGAGCAATTCCATCGAAGGGCCATCGCCGTCGGCAGCGGTAGGCCAGGGAGCCGCATCATCATAATCGACCAGATCGATGGTGTCGCCGGCGGTATTGACCAGGATCACATCCTCGCCGCCATTGCTGAGAGCGCCCCCAAATTGGTAGGGAAAGGGCACCCCAAAAAAGCCGCTAGCGGCGGCGGTATCCCCGGCGATCAGCACCACGTCGTTGGGGGCCAGGGTGAGCGATGGAAAGGTGAAATTGATGCCCTGAACGAAGGTCATACCCCCCAAGGTAGCCGGGGCGGTGTCGTTGTTCACGATCTCCAGAAACTCCAGCGAGTCGGTGCCTTGGTTGTTGTACAAAATCTCGGTGATCACCAGCGCGGGCGTGGTGCCGTTGTACACCAGCTCAAAGCTACTCGGAGTAGTCATGGCGTTGCCGGCAGTATCTTCTACCCCCAAGATGTCGAGGGTGTAAACCACCCCATCGGTTAGCGGGGCCACATCGAGCACCACGCTGTCGGAAAACTGCGGGGTCGCGGTGTTGACCGTCAGGGCCGGGGTAAAGGTGTAGTTGGCCACGTTGCTGGCGGTGGTGGCGTCGATCGGCTCATTGAACTCGATCACGATCTCCGTCGGGCTGTTGAGGGTAGCGCTCACCGCCAGAGGCGGGATCAGGTCTGCGGTGCCCGTAGCAAAGGGCGTCACGTCGAAAGGCACATCCGGCGCGGTACCATCGTTGTGCTGGTCGCCGCTGCCGTCCTGAAACTCCCAGTTGCTGACCAAGTCATAGATCAGGGGGCTGTAGGCGGCGAAGGTCGCTTGTCCCAGGCGCGGACCGATGTATTGAGCCACGTCGTCGCCCGTGCCCAGCTCGATGGCGTTGGTACCAGCGGTCAGGGCCATGGGTAGATCGCCTGCGCTGCCACCCCAAACATCATTGGTAAAGGCCGTGAGCCAGGTGGTGGGGTTGCGCTCTGTGCCGAGGTAGCAGTACAGGCCCTCATTCGAGCTGCTGTAGCCACTGCCTCCGTTGGTACCGGTCGTGACGGCACCCAGGCTAGCGGTAAGGGTGGCTGAAGCGCCGTCGATGTCGATCACCGTCCCAGCCGGGGTCAGGCTGCTATTAGACCAAACCAGGTCGCCTTCACCGGTACCAAAGGCCATGGTGGTGGCGTCCCATTCTTCGTCGGTAAACCATAGATTGGTGTTGGCGGGAATGTCCACCAGGGTCACGAAGGCGAAGCCATCGTCGCCGTCGGCATTGAAGCCCACGAAGGCAATGTCCCCCGTGGTTTGGGCAGGCAACCAGTGCAGACCCAGGCCCAAGAGGCCCAGAAGCAACCAGTGCCGCCATAAAGTAATGTTTGAGGTCATAAGGAAGGAATATTGGATACATCAGATACTTGGCCAGTAAGGACTAAATCGTGCGTTAGTAAACCATAGACTCAGTGTTAAGGAATTAAAAAGCTGGGACACAGTGCCTCACTCGTGCCTTCGGAATGAAGTAATTAACCATTCGAAATTCGCATAGAATCTTGACCAGCAGCACTCACCTATATGAACGGTCAGGGGTATAAGGGAATAAGGATATAAGGTAGTCAGGCACAGCGTTTACCTACCTGGGTTTTGAAAACCTATGCAAGGGGGCGATCTTCGTGGCATGTCCACCGTCTTGCCCTATCAGATCGCCTACTATGAAGCCTCACCGAGCGAGCGGTTTCGCTATGTGCTGGGCAGTGCCGGGGAGCGGCCATTACTAGTCTTTGGCGTGAATCCCAGCCAGGCCGATGCGCAGCGGCCCGATGCTACCCTGCGGCGGGTGCTGGGCTTCGCTGGGCGCGCAGGCTACGACAGCTTTTACATGCTCAATCTCTATCCGCAGCGGGCTACCCTACCCCGGAATTTACATCAGCGGATGTACGGCCCCGCCCATCGCGCCAATCTCGCGGCCATCGAGCGGGTGCTGCAGCGCCATCCCCAAGCCCATGCCTGGGCCGCCTGGGGCAACTTGGTGGCGTTTCGGCCCTATTTGCAGGGGCGCTGTCTGCCCGAGCTGCTCTGCCTATGTGATCGCTATGCCCTCACCTGGTGGCAATTGGGCGACCTAACCCAAGCAGGACACCCACGCCATCCGCTGCGGGCAGGCTATGGGTTGAGCTTTCGGCCTTATGGCTCACCTGTATGAACGGTCAGGGGTACAAGGGTACAAGGGTATAAGGTGCTCAGGCACAGCGTTTACCTGCTGGTGAGGTACTCTGTGCCGAAACTGTTCATATTGGCTCACTCAGTGGCCGCCCAAGCGGCTAAATTTACTTTCAACCTTCAACTTTAAACCTTGAACCGCGAAACGAGTGCCTAGGGTAGATGATTCGAATTTCGCGATCAGTAACGAGGCTGGTACAAAACTTTATGCAAACCGCTGATTTTCGAATAAAAACCGCTGCAAAAGCGACTTCAGAGAGGTCGTGTATTGGTAGCCTATGAATTCACAGCAGGGATCGACCCCCGAGGAGTCGCACCTGGAAACCAAGTTTTACCTAGCGCTGAGGTGCTGCAAGAGAATGCTCTGCAAGCTTTCGGAGGTCAGGGGTTTAGGCAGGAAGCTTGCAAGGCGGGCGTCTTGCTGTCCGCGCTTGATTTCTTCGGGGTCGGAGGAAGTAGATAGCATCACGATCAGTATCTGGCTGTATGACGTCGGGGAGGAGACCGCCAAATGATCGAGAAACTCCCAGCCATCCATGCCGGGCATGTTGATATCGAGAAAAATCAACTCGGGCAGCTCATCTGGGGCTAGCTGTTGCAGCCACTTGAGGGCGGCTTCGCCCGAGAGGGCCTCCTCGACATGGTCAGCACAGCCAGCCTCTTCGATCGCCAATCGATGCAGGAAATTATCCGCACGATTGTCGTCGATCAGCAGTATGCAGCGTATTTTAGGAATCATGTCAGATCGCGTGTGAGAAAAAAGTAAAACGTACTACCTTCACCGAGCTGAGAATCGACCCACAGCTCGCCATAATGCAGGTCAACGATCTTTTTACAAAAAGCCAGGCCGATGCCCTGACCTTGATACTGCTCTTGGTTGTGCAAGCGTTGGAATATCTGAAAGATCTTTTCTTGGTAAGCCTTGGGGATACCGATGCCATTGTCTGCCACGGAGAACCGATAGCCGCGCTCAGTCGGCTCGGCGTGGATCCGAATGTAGGGCTTTTTGGCAGGATCGCGAAATTTGATGGCATTACTGATTAGGTTTTGGAATAGTTGCCGCAGTTCTACTTCGTAGCCGCTGACTTTGGGGAGAAAACCAATCTCGAACTGGGCTTCGTGTTGCTTGACCTGGACCTCTAGCGCAGCCAAGACCTCGCTGACCAGGGCTGCGGTGTCGACCACTGAGGCTTGCCTTCCTCCCCCGAGGCGATAGTAATTGATCAAGGCCCGCACCAGGGCCATCAAATGCTCGGAGGCTTCTGCCAAAAAGGTCAAAATCGGCTGGGCCGAGGCATCCATCTGATCGAGGTAGCGCCGCTGCAACAACTGGGTGTAGCTGTGAATGGTGCGCAGGGGCTCTTGTAGGTCGTGCGAAGCGAGGCGGGCAAACTGAGATAGTTCGCGGTTTTGGTTGGCCAGTTGACGAGCCATTTCTTCTGTATGCTCCAGGTCGATCAGGCGGGTGATGTCGATGTTGATGCCGATGAGCTTGACGATTCTTCCATCTTTGGCCCGCAGGGGGGCACCCGAAGCGAGAATATGCTTGACCTTACCCGAGCGGGTCTTGATGCGAAAGCGTACGTTGTCGACGGATTCACCTTCGAGAATTCGGTTGAACTCCTGGTTGGCCTTCTCTCTATCCTCTTCATAGACCAAGGCCTGCCAGGCTTCTGTATTCTGCGCGAATTCTTCCTGGCCGATTTCGTAGATGGAGAATAGCTCCTCGTTCCATTCCAGCCTTCCGGTGGCCAACTCTAGCTGCCAAATCCCCAAACCTGCGGTGCGGGCCGCCAATTCTAAGCTCTGCTTAGATATTTGCAGGGCCGCCTGGGTTTGGTGAAGATCAGAAATATCGGTAGAAACCCCTACGTAGCCCATCACTGCGCCGTTGGGATGGTGCAAGATACGGTTGCCGACTAGGGCAGGAAACAATTCTCCATTTTTTCGCTTCAACCAGAACTCTCCGTTCCAGTCGTGGCCTTGAGCCAGGTCATCGAGAATCTGATCGGCGTGGGAATGCGCTTCGGCTGCTACCAAGCGACTCCTCAAAGGCTTACCCATCACTTCGTCAGCACGCCAGCCAAAGATGTTTTCGGCTCCTCGGTTCCAAAACTGTACGTTGTGATCGGTATCGAGGGCGATCACCGATTGGCCCACCGCATCGAGGATATGTCTGAAGAACAAAGGATAAGCATCGACCATGGCTTCGAGGCTAGCATGGGGCGGGCCAGGGTCACAAATCTGGGCGTGTGCCAATAAATAATGAGTCCACTCGCCCTGTGCGTCGGCGATCAATCGGCACTTCGACCCAAAGGCCCGCAAGCTCCCATCGCCGTGCCGAAAGCGCAAGATGGCCTCGGTCTGCTGCTGAGCTAGCAGCTCCCTGAGCAGGGACTCATCCTCGGGGTGCAGAGCGATAGCGCCGTTTCCCGCAGCGTCGTACCCCAATGCCTGACAAAAGGCTAGGCTGTGCCAACTCAGTCGTGACTTGGCTAGTCGACCGAAAGTAAGGCCGTCTGTGGCATTCGCCTCTATCCAATCAAAAAGGTCTGGCTCTGAATAAAGGGATTGGAAGAACTGCTCCTTTAAAGTGTGGGGATCATGCGACATAACTCAAGCCCTATTGAGCCTAGCCTAGAAATTTCACAAACATAAAAACCCTGAGTCAATCCTCACAAAAACTCTCTACAAAAATTTAGAAAAATGGAACATATCTTCTTTTCTCTTTACCAAAATTCTAAACGTCGTAGCAGCGCGCACGCTACTCCATCAAGGCCGCAAATTCGTGACGCAAATTGTCCCACTCGGTCAAGTCCGCTTTCAGAGAACCAATCATCAGCTTAGACTCGATGCGTAGCGGAACTTTGTTCAAGTCATCGGAGATCCAAAATTGAATCTCGCTGCCATCGGTCATCAGGCCTGCCTCTTCGATCAGCAGCTCAAACTTGAGGGCATGGTAGCGTTTTCCTTTGATCTTGACCTCTTCGCGAGCGAGCATCCGAGCCTCTAGTTTGAAGGTCTTGCGGTCGAGGAAGTTTTTGAGCGAAATGCGATCACCTACCTGCAATTGACGATGGTCGTAGCGGGCACGGGCAAAGTAAAAGGCAGAAATCACATCCTGAATATCAGCCGGCACGGCGTGGCGAGTCCGATCTTTGGAGTGATCGACAAAGGTGGCCTGTTGTTTTTGATGGTCGAAATAGACCCGCTGCAAGCTGTTGAAGTTGCCCTCGACGATGTGCCGCCGAAATTGCCACGGGATCAGGTGGGTACGGTCCATGTAGGTCTCGTACGTATCGCGCACCCGATAGATGTGGTCCCAGGTGCCATTGGTCCAGCCTCGGCCTACGATGTGATAGCAATCGTGCCCTTGGTACTGAATGGGCTCTTTTTTTACTTCCAGGGCGGCGTAGCCCGCGTTGATGAAGCCATAGTGTACTTCGAATTTGAGGTACTCGCCTACGTCGAAGGTGCGATTGGGCACCTCAGGAAAGGGGGGCACCACGCGCCAGGCGAGCAAAACGCCGAGCAGGGGGATCAGAAGCCATATGAAAAAGCGACGAGTAGGCATAAGGTAGGCATTTGATGGGTGGAGTGTGCACGGTACCCTTGTTAACGCAGGCGCATCCTTTTGCGTTGATGCTCCCGGTAGAAAATGAGCATCCGTGTCAGCAGTCGTCAGCCCCCAAAGCAGCGCACAGCCAATCTGAGGCTTCCGTAGGGCCGTCGTGCAGGCGTTTCTCTACCCCACTCTCCAGCCCTCTGGCACTACCTGATCGGGTTGCAGCAGCACCACGTCGCCCCCGTCGCCGACGGCTCCGAGCAGCAGCACTTCGGACAAAAAAGGGCCGATCTGCCGGGGGGCAAAGTTGACCACGGCCACCACCTGCCGCCCGATCAGTGAGGCGGGGGTGTAGCGCTGGGTGAGCTGGGCGCTGCTCTTTTTGATGCCTAACTCGGGGCCAAAGTCGATCCAGAGCTTAATCGCAGGCTTACGAGCCTCGGGAAAGGGCTGGGCATCCTGGATGCGCCCGATACGCAGGTCGAGGGCGGCGAAGTGGGTAAAATCAGCAGGGGGCATAGCAGCGTTGAACATTCGTGATTGGGCTTCAGGATAAAATCAGCGGACAGACGACCGCCCATCAGGGTGTGCATCTACGGTATGCGGTAGGCGGAATACGGTGTACGGAATACGGAATGCGGAATACGGAATACGGAATACGGAATGCGGTGTACGGAATACGGTGTACGGAATACGCTCCCCCCTCAACTTTCCACTTTTCACTCTCAACTTTCC
>CAYVAP010000092.1:2615-10846 GCA_964449365.1 uncultured Bacteroidia bacterium | reverse complement strand
AGCCAAGACGACCTGCGCCTTCACGTAGGGATAATCTTCGTGCAGTGGCTCGGCCAGCTCTGGCGACTCTTGCATCAACTGGTGGAGCTGCTCTTCATCAGCGCCGTAGTAGTACAGCGGGTTGCTCAGGTCGGGATGGGGGCGATAGCCGTGGATGCGAGTGGTGGCTGACTGCGAGCGGCGCTTGGGCAAGCCCGCTTCCTGCATGGCCTTTTCGACGGTGTCTTCGCCCATTTTGCGAAAGGTGGTCCATTTGCCACCGGTGATAGTGATGAGGCCACTTTCGGAGGTCATGATCTTGTGGCTGCGCGAAATCTCCTTGGTGCTTTTGCCCTCGCCTCGGGGAGCAGCCAGGGGGCGCAGACCAGCAAACACGGACAGGACATCGTCGCGCGTAGGCTTTTTGGTCAGATAGGCCCGCGCCGTGTCAAGGATAAACCCGATCTCACGCTCCACGGCCATGGGCTCCATGTCGGCCTGGTCCTTGAGGGTGTCGGTGGTGCCCACCACCACTTTGTCGTGCCAGGGTACGCAGAAGAGGACCCGCCCGTCTGAGGTTTTGGGGATCATGATGGCATGATCGCCTCCCAAGAAGGACTTATCCAGCACCAGATGCACCCCTTGACTGGGGCGAATCATTTTTTGCTTGGCGGGCTGATCCATCCGCAGCAAATCATCCACAAAGACGCCCGTGGCGTTGATCACGGCCTTGGCCTGCGCGGTGTAGGCTTGACCGGTCTCAACGTCTTGTACCTCGACACCATCGATGCGCCCGTTGCGGTCTTTGGTCAGGCCCGTTACTTTGGTGTAGTTGAGTACGCAGGCTCCGGCTTCGGCACAAGTCTGGGCCACGTTGAGGGCCAGGCGGGCATCGTCGAATTGACCATCTTGGTAGATGACGCCTCCTTTGAGGCCATCCGTTTTGACGGTAGGCAGCAGCTCGATGGTCTGGTTGCGGCTGACGAATTGGGAGCGCCCCAGGCTGAGGCTACCCGCGAGGTAGTCATACAGCTTGAGTCCTACCGAATATTGGACCTGGTCGAAGAGGGTGTAGATCGGGATCACAAAAGATTGGTTCTTGGTCAGGTGCGGGGCATTTTTGAGCAAACGACCACGCTCCCTGAGGGCTTCGAGCACCAGCATCACATCTCCCTGAGCGAGGTAGCGTACGCCACCGTGAACGAGCTTGGTGCTTCGGCTGGAGGTGCCTTTGGCAAAATCGGATTGCTCTACCAGCAGAACTTGGTATCCGCGAGAAACGGCATCGAGGGCGACCCCAAGCCCAGTAGACCCACCACCAACGATGGCCAGGTCCCAGACCTGATCTTGGTTGGCCAATCGAGAAAGGGCGACTTGTCTGTTCATCTATTTTGGTTGCTTTCGGTTCTGATCGATTTCTATGCATACTTACGAAATCCGGCGCAGAATAGAAAGCAAACGAAACCATTTTTTCATAATAACAACAAAAAAGAACATAATCGAAACATAACGAAATCATTTTTCGGGCTAAGTTTCGAATTTGCTTGCAAAGCACTTGCTTTTCCGTACTTTGTCGAAGTAAACGAAAGCGTTATGACCATCGCAGAGCGTCATCGCCATATCCTGAGCAGACTTCAAGCGGAAGGCTTCGTCCGGGTGGCCGATTTGTCTAAAGAACTGAAGGTGTCTTCGGTTACGGTGCGCAAGGATCTGCGCATGCTGGAGGCCCGCCACCTGCTGCACCGCTCCCACGGCAGCGCCAGTTCGCGCGAGCTCTACGTCAACGATCGGCCCGTCAGTGAAAAAGAGACTCACTACGCCGCTGAAAAACTGCGTATCGCTCAGGCTGCGGTGCGTCGCCTGCGCCCGGAAGATGCCATCATCATCGGCTCGGGCACCACAATGCTGGCTTTGGCTCGGATCGTGCCACAGGATATGCCCCTGCGGGTGCTCACCAGCGCCCTCAATGTCTCGATGGCGCTCATGTCGCATCCTCAGGTCGAGATCGTTCAACTGGGCGGACAGGTGCGCAAAAGTTCTACCTCGGCGGTGGGGCCTTACGCCGAGGAAATGATCCAGAATTTTGCTTGTACCAAATTGTTTCTTGGCATCGATGGGCTCACGACCGACTACGGCCTCACCACCAGCAACATGATGGAGGCTCATCTCAATCGCCTGATGATCCGGGCGGCCCAAACGACCATCGTGCTGGCCGATCACTCCAAATTTGGCCGCAAGGGATTCGGTCGTATCTGTGGGATCGAAGAGATCGATGTGATCATCAGCGACCAGCAACTGCCCGACACCCTCACCCTGGAACTGAACGAGGCAGGGGTGGAGGTGGAGCAGGTTTGAGCGGGAGGGGATTGAACCCGATAGCATCGGCAAAACTAAAATAGCACCGGGTCTGAAACCCGGTGCAGCGCGATCAGGTACCTTCCGTGCCTCACTTGCGCCAAATCTTTTGGCTGTAAGTTTCTCCCTCCACCGACAGACGCAGCACGTAGATGCCTGCGGGGAGCTGCCGCAGGTCGAGGCGCTCCAGGCTGGTACCAGCCTGGGCAGACCAGGGCTTGCGAGTGTGTACCGTTTGCCCCATCGGATTGGTCAAGCTAAGGGAAAGCTGGGCGGCCTCGGGCAAATCGACTTGTAGCAGGAGACTGCCCTCGGTAGGGTTGGGATACACGCGCCATAGCATGGCTTGCTGGGTGGTGGGCTGAGGACGGCGTTGGCCTTGGTCCTGGCGGGTGGTGTCGAGCCAAGTCGGGCAAGCCATGATCAGCGAATCGGCCTGCATGCGGGTGATTTTCCCATCGATTTCCTGCTGCAATGCGCCAAAATAGCAGGCCCAGGACTGGTAAAGCGGCTGTAGCGCCTCTACCACCGTATCATTGGGAGCCCAAGCTTGATGCGCCGCAGAAATGGCGCCTACCCAGTGGTACACCAAAGCCGTCTCCATGCGCCAGCGCTGACTGCGCGCCAGGTCTCCGAGGGTTTCGCACTGATCAGCCCGCAGTTGCGCGGCGGCTACGTAGTCAGCCGGTAGCCCGGTCAGCGTAGGGGTTTCGGCCCGACCATAGCGCGGCACCACCTGGCTATCAATGGCCGCAAACAGTGCCTGCCGCAAGAAGGTCATGCCCAAAATCCAGATGATAGTCGGTAGCAGCGTCTATCTCCGGGTAGCCATCATAAGCCACGATTTCATGCAACATCTCAAAGGTGTGCGCAGGATCGGGATACCCTAGGGTATCGTCTTGCATGGTATTGATGGCCTGATTGAGGGCGAGGTCGAGCCGCGTGGCCGAAAAATGGCTGGTTTCAAGCGCCGGACAGCCAGGGCAGGGAGCGATGCGATTGGTGTTGGTGCCATTGCCGCCCGATTGCCCGCAGGCTTCATAGCCCAGGGGATTGGCATTGAGCGTGATGGGCTGAGCACTGGCGTTGACAAGGTCATAATCTGTTCCAAAGACGGGGGCAGTGCCCGGGCTGGGCGTGCCGAGCGGCGGTGAGGGGTTGGGCGATTGGGTGTTCCATTTGTTACCGTGGGCAGCGAGGGAGGTTGCACTGGTATTCAAGCTACCATAAAGGGCATAGGAGTAGAGGTTGGGATCAGGTACCAAGTGGTTTTCTCCCCCCGAAAGCAATAACCCTGAGGCATTACGTAGGTAGATAGAGATTCGATTGTCATGCAGATAGGTGCCTTGATCAGGCGTCAGAGTCAGGTCTAGCACTCCGCCCCTAATGTTGAACCCGTTGATGCTTTCTGAAACCTCTGTGCAGTGAGAGGCGATGTGTATCCCATAGCTATTAGAAGCCACATTAAAATTCTGGTTGTCAACCAGTCGCGTCGTTTTGAGGTGCAGATTGCTATTGCCGTCGAGCGCGATACCTGCAAGAGCCCCATTGGACATTTCGCTATCGAACACCTCGCTATTGCCATGGGATTGGCGGCCCAGCCAGGAATGATAGTTATTATTAGAGAAATCCACGTTCACTAGTCTCACCGCCACGCCACTACTGTATATCCCTCGACCACAATTTCGGATCTCCGAATCAGTCAATCGCAAATCGGCCTGATCGCCATGCTCTCCCCGCCACCGCAGGCCAATGCGACCGCCATCGATGCTGATTCTGCGCAGCCAATGGTTGCTTTGCCCATTGCCATAGATCGCCTCAAAGGCACCCGCCCCCTGGTTGGTAAACGTTGCGTCTTGCCAAAACAGATCCGCATCACGCGGATTGAGGTACGCACCCGCGCCCAGCTCGACCTTGGCGTTGAGGATGGTAAACACATCCAGTTCGCCCACGTTGCCCGGCTGAAGATTGGTGCCAGGCATGATTTCGAGCACTTTGTCTTGGGGACCGCTGCCCGCGAGGTAGATGCCGTGCAGGCCACTGCCGAGCAGGCGCACGTTGCCATCTACGCCGGGCAGGCTGGCGGGCAAGCCTAGGCGGATAAAGCCTGCGCCGGTGAAGGTGAGGCTCCCTTCGACCTCCAACGTCCCCCGGATCTCTAGCACTGCATCATCGCCCAGTAGCTCGATGCTGTTGCCCGCGTTGAGGCGCAGGGTGGCCCCCCGCTCAATGATCACCCGGGAGTGGTCATGGATGCGAAGGGTGCCGCCGTCGTTAAGGATCAATGCATTGTCTTCTGTGATACGTAAAACGCCTGTGGCATAGTCATTGGGATCACCTACGGAAAGGAGTCCGCCTGAATTAACCCTCACCGTCAGGGGGCCGTCGCAATTTTCATCTACGGTGCTTACCTCGAAGGAGGAGCCTGCAATCGGTACATTCCAACCATTGCCGCCATTTCCCACTTCTTGGTTCCGGTTGATGGAGAGGTGGCCAGCTGAGTTGATGTTAATAGATTGGATCAGTCGATCGGTGGTGCGCTCTACGGGGCCTGCGCCAAAATTATAGGCTGCGCTGAGCTGGGTGCTGAATCCTGCATTCAATGAGGCATCGGGTAGCAAAGCCATGTCGTCATCAATCAACCAGCGGGCTATCTCAACTGGGTATATGTTGTGGTTTTCATTGGCATTGATGCCAAGTGGAATACTTGGCGGAAGCGCTTCGATGGGTTTGACCCGAGCGAAGGTAGTCAGTCCGTTGGGAAGCAGATTGACCGAGCGTACATCGAAAAACAAATCCTGACTCTGCGGCTCATCTACATTTAGCGCACTTACTGCGGGAATAAAATTGAACTGGTCAGCGTTGATGGTCAGGCTATTGGCCGCTCCAATGGCGATATTGGCGGGAACCCCAATGGCGATCAATTTAGCTTGGATAAAGGCTGGATCGACGAATATCCCTACGGGAATCGACCCACCGGGTGCATTGTCATAAGGTAAAGTATTGGATGCCGCAACGATGCGTAAGCCAGTGAACAGAGATACTCCAAAAATTCGAATATCAAATACCCCCCGGTAAATTTGCTGGGGGTTGCCATCCGGCACGGCATTGACCTGAAAATCGAGCCACACATTGCTACCTGTCAGGGAAAACGCAACGGCCCCCCACCAAGGCAACAGCGTCCAATGAGAGGCACTGAGTTCAAACATGACATCCCCGGCTTGAAAGCCTTGATCTCTGGCTTGGCCGGGCGGCAATCCCGACCCATTGGAGATGGCGATGTTTTCATCAGTTTGTTGGGGCATGCCCATCAGCTCCAGTTGGTCGTAAAAAGCGGTGTGTTCCGGGCTGGTAACTGAGAACGGTGTACTCAGGGGCGGGTATAATATCGACCCTACATTGAAGGCATGATACACCAGCAATTGCCGGGCAGCCGGGCTATTGAGAAAGCCTACCACATCGGTGATCCCTGGGATAGCCCAGCCGATGGGCAGGCCATTGGGGCCACTAGTAGCCAGGTGAAGCACCATATGCTGCAAGCCCAGCGGGATATTAGCCCCGCGATGCGGCGAGTCATAGGAGATATACAGGCGGCACTGATGGTCTTCCACTATGGGACTGCCCAGGCTGTTGGGATCGGCCAGCTCCATGTCGCGCAGGGCGTAGCGGGTCACGATGCCCCCCATGCTTACACCCATGATCACATTTTCCTCGTCGCCGACCTTCAGGTCGTTGACTTCCCGGATGACGTCTTGCAAGAAGTACGCATTGCGCTCGATGAAGTCTTCTCCATCAGCATACTCTACGTATACCAGGTCATAGCCTTCATCTTCGAAAACGTCCTTAAGGTTTGGCCCTGCTAATGGGTCAATCTGCCGCAGAAACGTATTATAGTCTACCCCATTTTCTGCTCCTCCTACGGTAATTCCCTGTACCACAATTAGCGGCCGGTCCAAGGCATCAGGCCCGCAGCCAAGAGAAATGGTAAACTGCCCACCGCTGTGTACACCCGGTTCGGCAGGTATTCGAACAATTGTTGTGTCGTTTACGTCAGTACCATATCGATGGGTACTTACCGCTTGCTCCACCCGAAAATGCGCATGACTCTCGGCTGTGCCAGCATCCTCAAAGGTAAGACGAGTCGTAACCAGGTAATCCCCGCTGTCAGGATAGACCAGGCTGATCTCCTGCTGCCAATCGACCACCCGGAAGCCTGCCCCATCGCCAAAGTCGATCTCAATGCGGTCAAGGCCCAGGCTGCTGTTAGTGAACCAGTAGGCCGAGTCTAATACGAAGCTCACCTGTCGGCTCAGGTGGCTATTGCGCAGCGGCGTGGCCCCAAACAGCTTGCGCGCCAGATACGGACTACGGCTCCTGCCCACCACATCCGTAAGCTGCACCCCGCTCCATGCCAGCAATCCATCGGCAATGCTATTGGTGTCAAGCTGATGGTAATCCATGTACAGCAGGCCCAGCGGGATAGGGCTACCCTCCGTTAAGGCTTCCTGGTCTTCCCGATAGGCCCCTACTGGATGCGGCAGCCGGTCATTGGTATCTATTGCCGCTGTGTACATGCTGGCATACAGCCCGTGCCAGGTTTCGTAGTAGAGTTTGTTTTGAGGCTGAAGGGTACCATCATACCACTCGATGGGCACATATTGAAAGCCCCGATCTGCCAGGATACCGCTACTGACCCCACTGAGGTCGGTTAGGGCGAATACGGAATCCATCATCATGTGTAAGGTAGGCGCCGTGCTGCTGTCCTGGATTTGGAACGTGGGCGCTTGCGCGGAGAGCATGGCAATGCCAGCTCCCCAGAGGAGGGAGAAGAAAAAACGTTTCATAACGACTGGAAAAGAGGTAAAAAATTAATACAGACATTAAGACTGCATGTATACACACATGCAGGTCAGGCTATAACCACGAGCCCTATTGATCTTAGTTTAGTTCGAGGAAGTCGTGAGGTATGTGACTAAGGGAAAAAAGAAGTTAAAATCGAATTACCAGGGCAAACGTACATCAAAGCGCCCATCAGAGACATGTAATATGCGAGTAGAGTCTGCTTCGTCCCTCACATAGAAATCAAAAACTCCTGCCACGTGTCGATTCTCAGAACGATAGGTGGTATCCATACTGGTGATTACCACATATCCAGAATTCAGCCATGTAGAATATTTAAAGTAGCCCCTATCCCTCATGTCAATGTAACGACCCCCAGCAGATGCTTTAAAGGGAACAGGGCTGCTTTTGTCTTCTATCCAAAAAGTATCTGCGGCAATCAGGTTTGATATGCCGAGGTCAAATCCTTGATCCGATGTATCATTGACCATATTGGTGGTAATATTTAAGGTTTTTTGACCAAAAGTTGCCACCACGCCAGGCCTAGAAAAGGCGAGGGAGGCAGGGCTTCTGCCAATGTACACTTCACCATCAATCTTACAGCCAAAGGTATTGGCCCCTTCGTTGGTGATCGGGGGCAGTTCAGGTTCGGGGACGGGCCGGTCTTGGTTGCGATCTAAGAGCGAGCAGCCGCTCAACGAAAGGAGCAGCAGCAGCGCAGAAAAAAAAGCCAGGGTTTTCATCGTCAGGGATGCTTATAGGTTGAGAAAACAGTATACACAGGGGGGGGTATTTGTCAAGCCGATTCGCGAATCGTAGGTTAAATTAACATAAAGTTTTTATGGTGCAATGAATAAGGCGATGTGCCGGAAAGCCGCTTTCCGTAGGCCGGCTTGCCGATTCAGAGAGCCGGGGTACCTGGGTCGTCCCAACCGCGCAGCCCACTGTACCTCGGGCTTCCAGCCCGAACACCCCCGCGGCTCCTCCGAAGGCGGATCTTTGATTGGAAAGCCACGGTACAGTAGAGCCCCATGTCGGGTAGCTGCATTCCATCCAGG
>CAYVAP010000092.1:0-2515 GCA_964449365.1 uncultured Bacteroidia bacterium | reverse complement strand
CCATCGAGCAGGAAGCCGAGGGTGTTCTCGCCCGTCTGCGTGGCGGGGGGGAGTAGGTCGATGGGGTCGGTGGGCTGTGGGGCCTCGCGCTCGCAGGCGCTACCGAGCAGCAGCAAGGTGGCTCCGAGTATCCAGGCAAAAGGTTTCATGGGAAAGATGATTATATGTTGCAAGTCCAATGCACACAGGGGGGATGATGATGTCAAATCAAAATAGATAACAAATCGAAAATTTTGCTCACCCGGTAGGTTTGAGGGGAAGAAAGGGAGAAGCACAAGGGGCTGTATGTTTCTTAGAACGAAAAGGGTCAGGCTTTTTCCTCGCAGGGTCAGGTTGCCTGGGGGGTCAGCAGTTTCTTATTTGAGATATACTCAACGTCCCCCGAATGGAGGGTTTGATTGCGCGCAGATTGCGCGGATTGCGCAGAAATACACCTCCCTCCCGGCTTTCTGATTTACCGGAATCTGCGATCTGCGTCTTTCGCGGGATTGGCGCGGGATTCAAATCGTTTTGCGCTCCCAATTCAAAGGTCCTTGAGGATCCTCACCCTGGCAGGGTTGAGCCAGAAACATTGGTAAACCCCTGCCAGCGTTGTCCAAGCGCTATGGCTAACTGACACTTGTTCACAAAATCGCCATACAAGAAACTGCTGCTGGGGGGTAGGTCTATTTTCCTAGCGCCCTCAAAATCAAGCAATTGGCTATTCGAAATTCTTTTAGAATCCTGACCATCAACCCGTTGAATTTCAAATTCCGAATTTCAAATTTCGAATTTCTCCCCTTTCCGCCACCACCACGCGGCGATCATGCCGCGCCAAAAGCGCTGCTCGCCGCACAGCCGATATCCCCGCCGGCGAAAAGCCTGCGCGAAGGGAAGTTCGTCCTTGCCACTGATGCCACATAGCCAGCGAAAACCCAGGTACAGCGCCCTCAGTATGGCGCGCTGCCAGCTCGTTTGGGGCACAAAATCCGCAAACAGCCACTGACCGCCCGGGCGCAGATGGGCGTGCAGTCGATCCATCGAGGCTTCGAATTCATCGGGGGCAAAGAGGTCGAGAAAAAAGAAGGTCAGCACCGCATCGTAGCGGGCCTCGGAAGGAAGCGCATCGAGGCTGCCGTGTATCCACTGGACCCGGGAAGTATCCGGGATGCGCTGCCGGGCGCGGCGTAGCATTTCGCCCGAGAGCTCGAGGTAGATCACCTCGACGCAAGGATGCAAAGCTAGCAGCTCAGGCAGCCATTCGCCGGTACCGCCACCGACCCACAGCACGCGGCCCTTGGGAGGCAGGCACTGGAGCCATTGCCGCTGCGCAGCAGCAAGGGTGGGGCCAAAGACGAGCTTGGCCAGGCGGTCATAGCTTCCTGCCAGTTGATCGAAGCCACGAGCGGTAGCGGACATTCAGTTAGCGATGGTTGGGGTGGATCAGATCCACCAAATCAGACTAGGAAATAGGAATACCACATCGCCCCACACGCGGTAGCGCTCGCGGAGGGCAAACCATTGTGGCAGAAAGCTCACCAGCCACAATACCATGAGCATGGCGAGCATCACGCCCTGCACGGCCCAGCGCCAGGGGGCTTCGCTCTGGGCCAGTACGCCAAAGAGCATCACCAGGCATCCCAGCCCCAAGATCAGCTTGCGGGTACCGCCGCGCCCGATGGCCCGCACAAATGAGGTATGCCCGTCGCGCTCATCGATCTCATATTCGTACATGGAGAAGAGCAGCAGATTGATCATGGCCAGCAGAAAGAACTGCCCGAAGAGCCAACCGATACCGGGAGGCCACTGCGCGGGATGCAGCAGCAGCGGACCGCCCCACACCCCCAGCGAGTAGATGCCCCCCACGCCCAGCTCTTTGATCAGCAGCAGCGAGATACGGTCTTTGACCCAAAAGACCAGGGCCAGATGCAGCAGCACCAGTCCTCCCATGCCTAGCCCAAACCACAGCAAGCGCAGCGGAGCCAGCCAGGGAATCCAGCTCAGGCAACTTAGCAAGCCCAGCGCCCAAATAAGGCCAATAGCCCGAAAGTGCATATGGTGAAAGCGATGCCGCAGGGTCGAGGCGCGCCCCTTGAGGCGATAGGCATCGAGCAGGTGATCAGTGGTATAGATCACCCACACACTCAGTGGCAGGGCCACCCACCACATCCAAGGCATGGGCTCCCCTACCAAGCGCACCACCATGGCCCCGGAGGCCAGCGCACCGCCGACCACATCGAGGCTGAGAATGCGTACGTAGCGATATATCGTGCGGAGGGAGTGGATCAAACTCAGAAACGTTTCCCCCAAAGTAACCAATCACACTTCCGAAAAAACGCTTTAGCAACAGTCAAAAAATAAACTCCTTGTTTCCATTTTAGGCAAAGAAAGACAACTTCCTGTTTATCAAATTTTTACTCTGCGCCTCTGCGTGAAACAAAAGGGGGAAGTTATTCTTTGAGCCTCCCTTAGCGTTTGATGTCTAGTGCTCTGTCAAGTTGAAAATGATGGGTAAGCGGTCGCAGATTTTTTCGCA
>CAYVAP010000091.1:0-10850 GCA_964449365.1 uncultured Bacteroidia bacterium | reverse complement strand
GGCAGGGGAAAATCCTGGCCCTGCCAGCGCCGATGCGGTGAACTTTCTCACCAATATCGAATTTCCCGTCAATAGCTCCAAAGGTGATGCTCGAATTCGATCATCTCCAGGCGGCGCTTTTCGGCTTCCTCCAAGGTGCTGATGGGCTCGCCCCCTACGCTGATCGGGTAGGCGTGAAAAATTCGCAGTTCGATCGCTTCTGCGATGGAGCGATTTTCTGCATCATTGAAGCGGCCTTTCCACTGGGTATGCTCCAGTTGCTCTTTGACATCTTCCCAGAGAAAACGAGCCAGAATTTTTTCAGGCAGGGTGCCCATCGGGTCGGTCCAAATCACCTCGAAGTAGTCGATCTGCTGCACCATCATGGATCGGTTGCGGTCAAAGATCCAGTCTTCTACGATGTGAAAGGACTCTTCGTAGGCAAGCATATCAGGTTCGTAGCCAGCAGAGCCAGGCGCAGCAGGACCGCCCATGTCATCGTTGACCGAAGGCTTTTCCTCCGCATCGAAGCCGGTCTCCCAAGTATCTCCTTCGCCATCTTCCATCGGAGCAAAGGGATCTTCTTCCCTGTCGACGGGCGCAAAGGGATCGGCAAAAGGGTCTTCTGGAGCGGGAACTTCTCCATCCGACGCTTCTTCAGGCGCTGGCTCTTCGAAGTCAAAGCCCCCGCCCGCTTGTTCGAACTCGCGCATGCGAGTCATCATGTCCTCGTAGTTGAGGGTGCGGTCCCAGTCTTCGGGGTGATAGGCGACGTATTCTCCCGTTTTGAGGCCATTGATCAGCGAACGGATCAAGCCCTCAGATTCGGGAAATTTGCTCCCGGACGCACGATAGTAATTTGATTCCGCCTGAACGAGGGGCTGATTGATTTTCTCGCCAAGGTCGAGGCGCTGCACCACCCGCTTGCGCCAGAAGTGATCTTCAGGGCGAATTTCTAACTGAGCGGAGAGGTCACCTGCCCAGATCAGGATCAGGGCAAGCAGGGCTACCAGGTACATTCTCATAACGTAAGTGTTTGAGGGTTAAAGTCGTGAGGTAGCCGTGGGTCATAGAGAGGAGTTAGGTGAAGGGAGGAAAAAAGCGAGGGGGTAGATAGTTTGGCAAAAGGAGATTTCATTACGGGTAAGGTTGTGCCAAAGTTTTATTTTTTAACTGAATTAACCATAGATGTAGGGTCTATTGCGATACCCTACCTGGTGCTTAGGTTTTCTGCGCCCATGCTTGTAATTTCCCTGTTTGACAGACGAGGCATGAATAAACCACTGGCCGACCGGATAATCGGTACATATGGTCAAGAGCAAAGCGGACCACTAGTCATCGCCGTGGGAGGGATCCATGGCAACGAGCCAGCTGGCGTCAAGGCCTTGGAGCGAGTATTTGCTCGCTTGCAGCGCGATCAGCCTGAGCTGAAGGGGCGACTCATCGGCTTGCGTGGTAATTTGCGGGCTCTGGGTTTTCGGGAGCGATACTTGGAGCGAGACCTCAATCGCCTCTGGACTGAGGAGCACATTCAGCTCACCCGTAAGCGGCAGCACTTGGGGCGCGCCCTCTGCCCCGAAGATCAGGAGCTCCTGGCGCTATTAGAGGTGTTGGGGCAAGGTAATCAGGCTCCCTTTTACCCCAAGATCTTGATCGATTTGCATACCACATCTGCCCCGGGCGGGCGCTTTTCCGTGGTTGAGGACGATCCCTTTAGCCTACGGTTGGCCTCGGCCCTGCACGCCCCCGTGATCATGGGGCTGACCAAGGCCCTGATCGGCACCACCGCTAGCTACTGCGTAGATCAGGGCTGGCATGGGTTGGCCTTCGAAGCCGGACAGCATCACGACCCTCGGGCCATCGACGATCACGTGGCCGCCATTTGGACGGTGCTGCAGGCCCTAGAGGTGTTGCCGCCGAGATTGCAAGCTCACGCCGAGGCTTGTTCGGTGCATCTGCGAGCAGAAGCACAGCATCTTCCCGACCTGGTCGAGGTGGTGTATCGCCACGTTATTGCCGTCAAGGATGGTTTCCGTATGCGGCCCGGCTACGTCAACTTTCAGCCCGTGGAGGCAGGCGAGCACCTGGCCGATGATGGGCAAGGGCCGATCTTGGCTCCCTTCAATGGGCTGATTCTCATGCCTTTGTATCAACCCCAGGGGGCCGATGGCTTTTTTATTGTGCAGCCCAGAGATGTGCCTGAGCCTAAGCTGGGTTGAAGGAATGGTTGGATGGCCGATTGCTTTGGGTGGCTCACCCATTTTTACCCTCCACAAAACCCAGAAAGGCCTCTTTGTAGCTGCTGCTAATGGGGATCTCTTTGTCGTCGATGAAGACGTGGTTGTGCTGAATCAGGGTGATGTGATCCAGGCCGATGATGTAGGACTTGTGTACCCGCATAAAGCGATCTTCGGGCAACTTTTTGAGCATGTTGGTCATGCTCATCAGGGTGAGAATGCGCTGCTTGGGGGTGTACAGGGCAATGTAGTCGCGCATACCCTCGATGTAGCGAATGTCGGCCAGGTTGACCTTGAAAAATCGCGTGTCGGACTTGATGAACAAAAAATCCTTGCTGGCCTCCTCTTGCGCGTCGAGGGCAGCCTGCGCCTTGCGTTGGTTGAGCGCTTTATTGACCGCCATGAAAAAGCGATCAAAGACAATGGGCTTGAGCAGGTAGTCGATGGCATGGTGCTCGTAGCTATCTACCGCATACTCCGAGTATGCCGTGGTGAAGATTACCATGGGCCGCTCGGCCATGGTTTGTAGCATCTGCATGCCGTTGAGGTCGGGCATCTGAATGTCCAGAAACATCAGATCGACGCTCTCCTTTTGGAGAAAATCGGCCGCATCGATGGAGTTTTGAAACGTCGCGAGAAGCTCCAGGGAAGGGACTTTGTCGGCAAATCGCCGAATGACTTCCAGAGCGAGGGGCTCGTCGTCTACCGCAATGGCACGCAGGGTCATAGCGCGATGGTTAAGGTTACTTCATAGATACCATTGGCTCGTAAGATATCCAATTTATGCGCTTTAGGATAGATAATTTTGAGGCGCTGCGCCACATTTTGCAGACCGATACCACCTGCAGGGTCGCCATGACGGGGGGCGCTGCCGGGGTGTACGGGGTTGCGTACCCGAAAGCGTAGCACCTGATCAGCCAACGCTAGCTCGATCAAGATCTGAGTGGTATGAATGGTGCTCACCCCATGTTTGAAGGCATTTTCCACGAAAGGAATGAGGATCATGGGGGCGATTTCTTTGCCGCTGACCTGTCCGTGGATGGTCAGCTTGATCTCGATGTGCTCGCTCAGGCGCAGCCGCTGCAAGGCGATGTAGTCTTCGAGGTAGGTGATTTCCCGTTGCAGCGGTACGCGGTTGCCGTTGGAGTCGTAGAGCATGTAGCGCATCAACTGCGAGAGGCGGGCAATGCCTTCTGCGGTGGGTTCGTCCTCATTTTTGAAGGCCAGCCCGTAGAGGCCATTGAGCACGTTGAAGAGGAAGTGGGGGTTGATCTGATGTTTGAGCGCCTGCAACTCGGCGCTGAGCTTGGCGCGCTCCATGGCCTGCTGCTGCTCGCGGCTCTTGAACCAGCCGAAGGCAAAACCATAGAGGTTGGCCGCTAGCATGAAGCCACCCGTGATCACCAAATTGGCCTCGACCCAGGCCAGGAAGGGATACGGATGCTTGGGGTAAGCTTTGAGGCGGTAAATTTCGTGCATGTACCCATGATCCAGCAGGCTTTCGACCAGCACAAATACCAGCAGGTAAGCCAGGTTGATCAGGATCAGATAAGATCGGCTGGGGTGGCGCAAATAGCGAGGCAACGCCAGATGGGCGTAGCTATAAACCATGATTGCATTGAGCAGGGTGCCATACAGCAAGAACCAGCCCAGATCTGCTTGCGCAAAGTATTCCATCCGAAGCTGCCCCAATCCGATAGGGGGCGGACTGATCAGAAATATGATCACCGACCACATCAGGACGTGCACTGCTACGAAAAGCAACCGCTGTAACCGATGGTGTAGGGACATAGAGGAGGAAAATATGGGGCGCTCTTATCCTGGATAAACCAAGCTCCGATCGTTTTTGATGCCAGCAGCATGGTTTGCGGGCAAAAGCAGGAGCGCAGCCTCCTACCCACAGATGACTGATGATCGACTGGTCTTGAGCAAGCGAAAGCGCTGCTTTACCGTGGCGCGATACGTCTTACTGATGGGGATGACCTGCCCGGCTACGCCATCGTCCACTACGCTAATGGCATCAGCTCGGCTTGTATGATCTGGCTCCAACCTAGACCTGAGAAGAGCAGCAACAGCGTGGGCAACCAAGCGTACCTTCGCGCGCGCCATGAAAGGGTAGGTTGTCCTGACATGAGATCGAGTCAAGTGGTAAAATGTGCCTGCCGAAACGATGCAGTCCGACAGCTCGACCAAGGATAAATATTTCCGAAGCCAAAAGCAACATACTTCCTAGTCGAAACGTCAATCCACTTGACTATGCCCAAAGAATATCCAAGGATGTCAACCTCCAAGTCCGGCAAACCCACCGAGGCCGAAAAGCGCCGGGTGGAAGCGGCTTTTGCCCCCCCTGATCGCTGAGTCGAAGGCCAACCTGTCCCTGGTGGAAAAGCCTCAAAAGTTCAACCAATGTGTGGACGTCACCGCTGGCTGGCGAGGAAGCTATTTTACCATCAAGGGGATGTACCAATGCCCGCCCGACGGCAGTCATGTCGCAGATGGCTTCGAAGGGCCCGTGGCCTGGCTCACTGACCTGAGCCAAGGCCAATACGCTTTGGCCTACTTTTGGCACACTGCCAAGTGGGAGGTGATCTTTCCCGCCCTTAGGAAGGCTCAAAGAATAACTTCCCCCTTTTGTTTCACGCAGAGGCGCAGAGTAAAAAGTTGATAAACAGGGGGTTGTATTTCTTTGCCTAAAATGGAAAAAGGGAGGTTATTTTTCGACTGTTACTTAGCCTGGAGGAAGCGATAGAGTCGGTGCAGTCCGGTCTTTGGTTTGCGCTTTTTTTAAGTCGCGACATGGCCAGGGTACGACCGCTGGTATAGGGCCCGGCAGCCGAACACGATGGCTGCGCGGGGCAGGTTAAGGTCGCTCCGTTGGTTATTTGCGGATGCGTATGCCTTTGCGATGGACAAGAAAGGGGGAAATGCCGGTAGCAATTTGGACAAATTCAACATTTAATATTGAATTTATCTAAAAAGCGCGTATTTTCATTCATGATCACTCGCCAACTCACCAATCATATCCGGAAAGTCGCCCAGCAGATGCCCGTGTTGAGCATCACTGGCCCGCGTCAATCAGGTAAGACTACCCTGTGTAGGGCCTGACCAAAAAGTCATGATCCTCTGATTATCAATGAAATTAAGCCCAATTTGATTGAGGGAAGTGGTCAAACATCGCGATATTCGTCCTATATCCAAACGGATAATCAGCCTTTAGGATGCGTGTATTCTTTGAGCCCCAGCCCGAGGCCTGGGGCTGGCTGGCCGGGCTGCTCTTGCTGGGGCTGGGCGGCGGCTGGTGGTGGTGAAAAAAAGCTATTTTTTTTGCGGCGGATGTTCACCTTTCGAGGAATTGGGGTACAGGGGAGAGACAGAGGTGGTTTTGCCTCGCTTCTTATTACCCTAATTTCTCTCGCATATGAAACGATTTGGCTTTTCCTCTATCCTGGTCGCCATGCTACTAGGAGGGCTACTGGGAACCATGACTCCACAGCTAGCCCTGGCTCAGACCGACCTATCCAATTTATTTGGGCCAGGCCCTGACTATCGTGATCCCTACGGTGCGTTCATCCTCGACGTAGGGTCGCGCCGCTTTGCTCACGAGGCAGGAGACTGGCAGGTCCGGTATCGTGATGAGTCTGCCCTGCCGCAGCTCCACACCATGGATTTAGACGTGCTGGAGCAAAGCCGCAATCGCAGTTGGCGCCTGGGCTACGAGTTTGGCGACTACACTAGTACCCACTACGAAATTGTAGCTAGCTGGTCTCACAATTCTTTGGACCTGAGCACTATTGGGATAGGGGTCGGGCACAACTATCCCTTCATGGGAGGCCAGTTGATCCTGCGGCCGGTCATGGCGCTGATGTATGGCAATGTCATCGCAGAAATGACTGACATCGAGGTAACGACCCTTAACCTGACCGTCAACGGTACTGACTACCCCGAAGGAGAAACCCTGGACATGCATCTGCGCGCCCGGGTGATCGAAGCACGCCCGCGCCTCGATGCCTTGCTGCGAGTATTTCCTGGCGTCGCAATTCGGGCCCACGTGGGGTTTGACCTCTCCTTCAATCTCCATCCGGGATTCGTGCGCTTTAAGGGCGACGGCCTGGATGGTGAGCCTGCCACTGAGCGCGAAAATACCGACGTAGAAAACGTCTTCTTTCAGCGTGATGGCGAACCTGTCTCAGACGTTCGCTTTCCCGACTATGGGCTCAGTGGCCTGAGCTATGGCATCGGCTTGAGCTACAACCTCGACCACTTCAAGTGGTAATCTCTCCCTCCTACACCTTTCAATCGCCAAATTTATCCCTATGTTATTCCGTATCATCTTATCTACCTTGGTCGGCTTGTTGCTGACCCACCCCTTGCTCGCTCAACCTCCTTTCTTACAAAACCGATGGGCCAATCAAGCCATCGCAGACGCTAACTATCCCAAGGCCATTTTGCATAGTGTCGAATCCCTCAAGCACTGGCCCGGCAACAAAAAAGCCACCGCCAACCTCAAGGTAGCCTATGCCCCCATGACCGGCGATTTTGAACAAAAACGCAGCCAACTAGCTGCGATCACCGATACCCTGGTGGGTGATGAGACTGTGCAGCAATGCCAGCGGTTGGTGACGCTATACGACTCTACCATTGCTGCGATCAATGCTGTGGGAGGTTTGAGCCAGGCTGAGCGCAACCAAGTCGGCTTTGTGGCAATTGATGATTACCAAAGCGATCGCGATAGCACCTTCAAGCACCTCGTGGAGCTCAAGCATGAAGCTGCGCAAATGCATGCCGAGCAGGCTGCCTGGCTGATGGAACAAGGCAGCATGGAGGCTTGTCGCTCGGCTTACCACGAATTGACCCTGGCCCTGAAATACGAGCCCGACAACGCGGATCTGCAAGCGCAGCGAGATCTCGCCCGCACATGTGGCACCAAACGCGTGATGGTGATGCCCTTCTCCGTGAACGCCACGGTCCTGAGGCTACCGTCCTTGCAAACGCAATCTGGTGACCTCGGCCGTCAGGCGGCAGCCTCTTTCAGTCAGCGCGTCGCTCAGCAGGACCTCATTTTCGTGGAAATGGTGTCTGTAGATGAAGTGGTAGCCGAAATGACCGCCCAAGGTTACAAACTCGGCACCGTGCCGCCACAAGAGGCCTTGCTGCAAGTGGGGCAGCAGCTCGAAGTGGATGAAATCTGGATGGGCACCGTCAATTCGGTGGTGGCAGAGGAGCCCCAAACCCAGGTCAACCGAGAGCGGGAGTTCAGTCGAACTGTCACCCGTAAGGAAAAGAAGCCACGTGAACATAAGGATAAAAACGGAAAGGTAACAACCGTGTACAAGGAGGTTTCCGTCAAAGAAACGATTACCGCCACCTACGACGAGTACAACCAGACCGCCGCCACGGTGGTGCAGGGTACCTACTGGACCCTTGACGTGGCCTCGGGCCAGCGCAGTGAAGCCAAGCCCTACCAGGAGCGTCGCAGCTACGACTCGACCTGGGCTCAATACACTGGTGGCAGCAAAGCTGCCTGGGCAAAATTCAGTGGCAGTCAGCAAAATACCATGCCCAGCCTCTCCCAACGATTGGTGGGTGGCTTTCAGGTTATTGGTAGCAGCCTCAGCAATAGCTTTCGGGCCGAGGACAAGCGCATGGCAGTGCCTGTAATCCACAACAAAATGGAGCTGAAAAGCCGACCCACGGACTGATCAGACCCTCTTCTGGTCTCCCTGTCGCCTTCCCCGCACCGATACTCGATGCGGGGATTTTTTTTACATACTCACGACATTTGCCATAAAAACATGTGCATCTACGACAGGTAATACCCAGGCAAGCCTAAGGATTCTTTGGTAAGCTGTACCATTCTCGCCGCGAGAATACGTCTCCCTCTTCAACCTTGGACGCTCAAATTTGGGGCTCGGCCAAAAGTTGACGGCGTTGCGGGTCAGCGATGACTCCGGCAGTGTGAGTCGGCAGTTGGTAGTGCAGAGATGAGAAGCCGCAGGGTGGGTAAGCACACCAAGAGGTTGAGAGAGTGAATAAATTTTCTGACATTTAGCAGTATATTCGATTAATCTTTTCTTCACCATCAAAACCCCGAAACCGTGAAATTACCCTTTCTGTCAATTTTGTCCCTCTTGCTAGGGATGCTTCTGC
Source organism: uncultured Bacteroidia bacterium (assembly GCA_964449365.1). Taxonomy (GTDB): domain Bacteria; phylum Bacteroidota; class Bacteroidia; order J057; family J057; genus CAYVAP01. The sequence continues at coordinate 2,487 of CAYVAP010000091.1, read as the reverse complement.
CCCAGCTGTCCACTGCCCAGACCTCCCCATGGGCCAAAGCCATGGGTGGAACAGGCGTTGACGCCGGATCTTCCATCGCGGTAGATGCCTCGGGCAATGTCTATACCACTGGGGATTTCAGAGGCACCGCCGACTTTGATCCGGGGATTGGTACCTTTACCCTTAGCTCAGCCGGTTCTGATATCTTCATCTCCAAATTGGATGCGGCGGGCAATTTGGTCTGGGCCAAAGCCATGGGTGGAACGAGCAGTGATGGTGGAAACTCCATCGCGGTAGATGCCTCGGGCCATGTCTATACCACTGGGCGGTTCGGAGGCACCGCCGACTTTGATCCGGGTGTCGGCACCTTTACCCTCACTTCGGCCGGTTCTGGTGATATCTTCATCTCCAAACTAGACATTAGTTTCGCGGGTAACAGTTCAAGGTTGAAAGTTGCGTAGGCTGCGCAAAGCCAGTGAGGGCTATTTGCCTGGAATTAATGGCACACCTTAGTTTGGGTAAGGGATGAGCATAACCCAAAACATGCTCTCGGAAGCGCTAGGAGGCACATTTTCCTGGTCGAAACTAATGACTAGATGCGGCGGGCAATCTCGTCTGGGCCAAAGCCATGGGCGGAGCATACTTTGATCGAGGAAATTCCATCGCGGTAGATGCCTCGGGCAATGTCTATACCACCGGGGAGTTCTATGGCACCGCCGACTTTGACCCGGGCGCCGGCACCTTTGATCTTACCCCGGTAGGTAATAGTGATATCTTTATCTCCAAACTAGATGCCCTAGGCAATTTCGTCTGGGCCAGATCAATTGGAGGATTAGACTCTTTTGATAAAGGATTTTCCACTGCGGTAGATGCCTCGGGGAATGTCTATACCACCGGGAAGTTCGAAGGCAACGTCGATTTTGACCCGGGAGTCGGCACCTTTACCCTTAGCTCAGCAGGTTCTGCTGATATCTTCATCTCCAAATTGGATGCGGCGGGCAATTTGGTCTGGGCCAAAGCCATGGGCGGAGCATACCATGATCGAGGATTTTCCATCGCGGTAGATACCTCGGGCAATGTCTATACCACCGGGCGGTTCGAAGGCACCGCCGACTTTGACCCGGGCGTCGGCACTTTTACCCTTACCTCGGCTGGTGATTTTGACATCTTCATCTCTAAACTAGATGCAACGGGCAATTTGGTCTGGGCCAAAGCCATGGGTGGAACGAGCGGTGATGCAGGATATTCCATCGCGGTCGATGCCTCGGGGCAGGTCTATACCACCGGGTACTTCAATGGCACCGCCGACTTTGACCCGGGGGTTGGCACCTTTACCCTCACTTCGGCGGGTTACCGGGATATCTTCGTCTACAAAATATCCACCAAGTGATATCTTCGTCCACAAAATGTCCGCCGGCAGCACCTCGACTGGCAGCGGGTTAGACCTCTTCCCGCTGTCGGTGTATCCCAATCCCTCCACCGGCCGCTTCCTCCTCGCAGGCGAGTCGCCCAGCGCGGACGTACTGCGCCTCAGCGTCTTCAACCACCTCGGGCAGCAGGTGATCCCCGCCCGGGTGGTGCAGCCCGCTGCGCAGTGGCGGGAAGAAATTGATCTGGGCGATCAGCCTGATGGGATGTATCATCTGCGGGTCAGTGATGGCACAGGCAGTGTGAGTCGGCAGTGCAGCGGTAGGGGGAAGTGAAAAGTTAATAGTGAAAAATGAGATGTTGGTGGTGCTGACGGTCAGTGAGTTGCTACGGTAGAATCCGGGTCATTGGTACTTATCCGTCAGGTATTCATCTTTGGCCTGATCAGGGTCCACCCCGGCGAAGTACCCTGTCCATTGTTGCAAAAAGGCCTGCGGATCGGCCTTGGGGGGCAGCAGGGAGGCTTGCTGCTGCTGCTTCCACAGCAAAAACTCAATGTAATCCTCGACTTGCTGACGGATCGGCTCGGGCAACGATGCGGTATGATAAGCCATGAGCATTTCTGTCAATGCTTCAAGATACGCAAAAATTTGGGCAATGGCCCCCCTCAACGCCCGCGAAATCGAGTGTTGAGGGGAGCTTTTTGGCTGATTGACAGCGCCAGCAAGCGCCCATGCGCAGCGATTCTTGCGGGCTGCTGATCGTGAAGCTGCCAAACCGAGCGCGGTGGCTGGGTCGGGAAGCTACAGCTAGAGTAGCCAAAGTAGAACCGTTTTCGTATCTTGAAGAAAAAGCATCGGATATGATCAATTGGCAGGAACGAATTCATACGGACCCTCAGGTGTTGGTTGGTAAACCCGTCATCAAGGGAACCCGACTTTCAGTCGAGTTTCTCCTTGAGCGACTGGCTAGTGGCTGGACGCCCCAGGAGTTGGTTGACAACTATCCGAGACTACAACCTCAGGATATCCAAGCCTTATTTGCTTACGCCCTTGAAAGCCTCAGCCACTGAGAAGAATTCCTGCTTAGTGAAGCTCAAAAAATAAATTCCCCCAAAAGTACTATCTTGTATCCCAAAGA
>CAYVAP010000090.1:5072-10887 GCA_964449365.1 uncultured Bacteroidia bacterium | reverse complement strand
CTGACCAAAGTGCCTGATACCCTCATACCTTATTTCCCTTATACCCCTAGCCGTTTATATAGGTGAGCCCTACGGATGAGCCGCCACCCATTGTGAGCCATCTTCAAAGATTTCTTTTTTCCAGATGGGCACCGTTTCCTTCAGGGTGTCGATAGCAAACTGACAGGCCTCGAAGCTGGCCTTGCGATGCGGGGTAGATACCGCGATGATCACCGCGATCTCGCCGATGTCGAGCGTCCCCACCCGGTGGTGCATGGCCATGTGCTCTACGGGCCACTGTTCCTGCGCGCATTGCGCGATTTTTTCCATTTCCAAAATGGCCATCTTCTGGTAGGCTTCGAATTCTAGCCGCAACACAGCCTGGTGTTGGGTGTGGTTGCGCACCGTGCCGATGAAGAGGTCGATGGCTCCGCAGCGATCAGAGCGCACGAGATCTACTGCCGCCCGGGGGGCTAGCGGTTGATCGGAGATGTGGATGAAAGGGAGGGGCTGGGTGATCATGGGGGCAGGCTTTCAGTGAGCAGTTTTTCAATGAACAGTGATCAGTGATCAGTGATCGGTGAGCAGTGATCGATGAGCAGTGAGCAGTGACCGATGAGCAGTAATTCATGGGCAGTTGCTGGGTAGGAGTTTCCGAGTCCCAAGTCCCAAATCCCGAATTCCAAATCCCAAATCCCGAATTTAAAACCATCACCCCCCACTCACGGGGGGGATCAGCACGACTTCGTCGCTGGGCTGAATGGGGGTATCGGGCTGGGCGTACTGGCTGTTGACGGCGACTTTGAGGCTGGCCAGCCCCTTGATGTCGGGATAGTTGGCCTGCAATTGATCGAGGAGGCTGCCTACGGTGGCAGGCTCGCTCAGCTCGAAGGCGACCTCGCGCCCGCCCAGGATATCTTTGGTGATGCCGAAGGCAATCAGGGTAAGTTGCATAACTGGTCAAAAATTCGTGAAAATCATCCGCGCTTTCTGGCCCAGGCATGTACCGATCTTGGCTGACCAGCAAACCACCACAGCAAAATCGGCAACAGCAATAAATCTGCCAACACCGCAAAGATCAAGGTGAGACTGACCAACAGACCGATGTAGAAGGTGCCCAAAAAATCTGAAATGGTCAATAGCAAAAACCCACCACTCAGCACCAGGGTGGTGATCACGATGGCCTGCCCGGTGGAGAGAAAGGTGCGCTTGATGGCCAAAGGCAGGCTCAGCCCGCGTTGTTGCTCCCAGCGCAGGCGATTCATGAAGTGAATGGTGTCATCCACTGCGATCCCGAAGGAAATGGTGAAGATAATGGCGGTGCTCAGCTTGAGATCGATGCCCAAGGCTCCCATTAGCCCGCCGATCATCATGAGGGGCAGCACATTGGGCACCAAGGCGATGAGCACGATGCGCCAGGAGCGAAACAAGGCCCCTAGCAGCAGTGCCACCAAGCCAAAGGCGATGAGCAGCCCCTCTCGCACATTGTCGGCCACCAGGCGATTGCTCTGGTCTAGCAGGGTAGGCACCCCCGTGAGGCGATAGCGGTACCCCGAGGGTAGATGCTCAGCCATCCAGGTATGCAGGGCGGCGTTGCGCTGGGCGATCTGCTGCGATCCCAAATCGGGCATCAGGCCACTGATGCGTATCTGTCGCTCTCCCAGATAAGCATCTACGCTGCGCTGCTGCCCCAAGCGATCCAGTTGTCGCCATAGCTTGGCAAAGAGCGCCGAATCTTGCGGTAGCCGATAGAAGTCCTGATCGGCTCCGTGCCAGGCGCGGTTGAGGCGCTTGAGAAAGGTGAGGGGTGAGGTCAGTTGACCGATGCCATATCGATGCTTTAGGTAGCGATGCAGGCTGTCGATGGGCAGCCATGCTGCAGGATCATTCCATCCAGTTGCGCTCTCGGGCAGGGTCAGCACTAGCTCAAACGATCGCGCGCCAGCGAACTGCGCTTCGTAGAAGGCGAAGTCCTGGCGCAGCGGATTGTCGGCTTTGAGGTCTTCGAGCAGGAAGCTATTGACCTGCAACTGCGACAGCCCAGCCAGGCTGAGGCCCGCTACCACCAATCCTCCTGCGGCTACCCACCAGCGGGCTCGGATCAGCCAGCGAAAGACTGCATGCAGCCAGTGATCCAGACCTCGCCGCAGGGGGTTGCGTCGGGTCATGGTCGGGTGGCCATGCCCATGTAGCAGCGTCAGCACGGCCGGCAGCACAGTGTAGGCCAGTATGAAGGCCAAGGCCACTCCCACCGAGGCAAAGATCGCAAAGCCACGAATGGCCGGCATCTGGGCCGTGAGCAGGGTCAAAAACCCAATGGCGGTGGTGATGGCAGTGAGCAGATTGGCGCGGCTCACCTGCCGTAGCGCCGTACGCAGCGATAGCCCCACCGGCTGACCACGCTGCAACTCCTCCTGATACTTGGAGATGAGGTGAATCACGGCAGATAGCCCTACCACCAGCAAAATGCTGGGAATCACGTTGCTGATCACATCCAGCGGTTGCTCCAAAGTCCGCATCAGGCCCACGGTCCAGATCACGGCCAGGCCCACCACGCCCAGCGGCACCAACGTGCCCCACAAGCTGCGAAAGGCCAACCCCAAAAACACCAGCACCAGTAGCACCGAAGCCCCCAAAAAAATCAGCACTTCACGCTGCATCAGCCGGGTGTAGTAGGTCTGCCCGATACAGCGGCCCGCGACGTGGGTCTCTTCGAAGTCGAAGCGTACCAGGATCTGATCTATGGTGTCCGAGAGGCAGGCGCAGGCCGCCTCGTCTAGCGCTGGGGTATGGCGCAAAAAGAGGGAAACCGATCGGCGGTCTTCGGAAAAAAAGCTCCCCACCAATTCGGGCCGCTCATAGATGCGGGCCGAATCTTGGGCGTAGTCGCCAGGTCGCTTTACGCTCAGGTAGGAGACCCGATTGAACAACCCAAAGAAAGGCTCGCGCAGGTAGTAGCTCAAGGTGGTGGGGCTGAGCAAACGGCGCGTTTCAGGCAATGCATCCAGGGCTTGACTCAGCGAATCGACCTGCGATAGAAAATCCGGTTCGAAGATGCCTTCCTCGTGGCTCAGGCCGATCAGCACGTAGTTGTTGTCGGTACCAAAACTGTCGGTAAAAGTCTGGTAGTAGGCGACTTCGGGCGTTCCTACTGGAAAAAAACGCTGAAAATCATAGTCGAACTGGACTTGAAGGGCCTGCCAACTGGCCAGAGCGGTGATGAGAGCAACGATGGCCAGGATGGTCCAGCTACGGCGAGGAGTCATAAGCGTCGAGTTTCAGAGCCGCCCCTAGCCAAGGCCCGTCATGACTGAGGGCAGCCCCAAGCGGTTGGGCGCGGTGATGCATCATAACTAGCGGAGCCCCGCTGGGGTTTTGATGTATTTGCCAGCTCTCGCCAGGGCGGGCTGCGTAGGTCGTGATCAATTCTGCCAACAACTGCCGCACGGCCCGGGAACGTTGAGCGGGGGTCAGGCCCTCCTCTCGGCGCACCTGATAGCGTAGCTGAGGCCACTGCTTGGCTCGCTGCACCGCTAGGGCCATCAGATAGTCTCGGTTTGGGCCCCACAGCCATTGCCCCTGTCCCCCGCTGCGACCGCAAGGAAAGCGCCAGGTAAATCGCTCTCCTTCGCAGGTGATCTCCCAGGCGTTGGCCTGAAATCGCTGCGGCAAAAGCCCGCCCATCGAGCTGGCACATTTGTACGCAGCCTCTTTGGCTGCCCAGAGCTGCAGCCCCGCCAGGGCGGGATCGGGCTGCTCTGCTGCCCACCCCAACTCAGCCGAGGAGCCAATACGCCTTCGCCAGCGGATTTCGGCAAAGCGGCCTCGGGCCGGTAGCGCCATCAGATCGAGCATCGCTGATTGAGTCAGTCCTGCTCAGTTTCGAACAGGGTCCGATTGAGCCCCCATCGAAAACTGCGCCGATGGTAGGGGGAAGGTCCGTGCGCCTGAATCGCTAGCTTGTGGGCCCGCGTGGGATAGCCTTTGTTGCTGGCCCAGTGGTAGGCAGGGTAGCTCTCATGCAGCATGAGCATCAGCTCGTCGCGATAAGTCTTGGCCAGCACCGAGGCGGCAGCAATGTTGAGAAAGCGGCTGTCGCCCCGTACCAGACAGGCGTGTGGTAGGTGCGGATAGGGCCGAAAGCGATTGCCATCGATGGCGAGGCATTCGGGGGGTAGGTGTAGGCTGGCGATGGCTTCGTGCATGGCTTCGTAGGTGGCGTTGAGAATGTTGATCTCGTCGATGCGCTGGGCCGAGATCATGCCCACCGCCCAGGCTAGCGACTGCTCGATGATGAGAGGGCGCAGCGTCAGTCTGGCCTGATGGCCTAGTTGCTTGGAGTCGGTCAAGCCTGGCAGATCTACGCTGGGAGGTAAAATCACGGCGGCGGCCACCACTGGCCCCGCCAAACATCCTCGGCCCGCTTCGTCTACCCCTGCTTCCAGGGCATGGGGGCGATAGGTTTGGCTCAGCACATGAGGAGATTTAGCCATAGTCGCACAGGCAGTAAATTGTTTGCAATTTAAGCAATGTATTGTTTTGACGAGTGGGAATCACTAGTTTTGCTACAAGAAAAGACTGGATGGCTGAATGATCCTTTACTCAAAATCATTCCTCAACTCGGCCTCCGCCTGAGTCCCCCCCTTGCTTTTGTTTATCCGATGGTGACATCGACCTGCTACCAGGGCTTCTAGCACTTGGTTTGCTGATACCAATTGTCTGTGAGAAATCTCTCCCAGCCTCGATGATTGGCGTCATTCTTGATCTCACTTCTGAAACCGCTTATGCTTCACGTTTTTTGGCCAGCAGCTCGGCCGATTTTCACCTCTTCGTCCGGATGAACCTACCCAACCACCTCACCTCCATGTATCCCATTCGCATGTTTTTGCTGATGCTCCTGACGAGCCTCAGCCTGATGTATAGCGCTGCGCTTCGTGCCCAAGCGCCCCCCAACGACAACCTTTGCAATGCCATCGTGTTGCAGGTGGATAGTAGCTGCAACGGCGTCCCCAACGGCACCAACCTCAACGCGAGTGCCCAACCTGGCGAGCCCATTCACGACTGCGGCTTTGGCCTACCCAACACCGTGTGGTTTCGGTTTACGGCTCCCAACTCGGGACTCGTGAGCATCAGCACCGATTTCAACCTTGGTACCAACGACACCACAGGCATTGGCTTGTTTACTTTGCCCGGCGGTAGTTGCAGTCAATTACAAAACCTCTGCAAGGTATCCTGCGCCTCGTTGAACGGGCAGTATGGCTCGACCATCCCTGCGGCGGCGGTGCAGCCTGGAGCCATCTACTACGTCCAGGTCAACCTCGGACCGCCCCCCCTGGCCCAAGGTGGGTCCTTTTGTATTCAGGTCAGCAATGCCGCTAGCGCCACGGCACCTGGCAATGACGACCTATGCAACGCCACGCCCCTGAGCGTAGGTGCGAGCTGCGGCGGTGCCCCCAACGGCGACAACAGCAACGCGACCCTGCAATGCGACGAGCCGCAGGGTAGTTGTTTTTTTGCTGGCTCCAAAACGGTCTGGTACAGCGTGGTGGCTCCGCCCAATGGCAACCTGACCATCAGCACCGATATCCCCGTGGGAGGTAGCAATGACGATACCGAGATCGCCTTGTACGCCCTGCCTGCGGGCAACTGCGGCAACCTCAGCGACCTTCAGTCCATCGCCTGTAGCCAGGATGATGGCAGCCAACTGCCTTTCAATTCCATTTTATCCGTAGGGGGCCTCACCGCAGGCGATACCTACTACGTACAAGTTTCTGGCTACGCCAATACGACCGGGACCTTCTGCATCGAGGCTAGGACCTTCACTAGCCCGGCCAAT
>CAYVAP010000090.1:0-5062 GCA_964449365.1 uncultured Bacteroidia bacterium | reverse complement strand
GCTGGTTTTGGGAGCCTCCTGCAACGGCATCCCCAACGGCGACAATAGCTATGACACCCTCCAAGCTGGCGAACCGCAGCCCTCGTGCTTTTTGCCTGCCAACGCCACCGTCTGGTTTAGCTTTGTGGCTCCCAGTTCTGGCGACATCGTGCTGAGTACCGACATTCCGCTCAGCAGCAGCCACGATGATACCGAAATGGCTCTCTACGAGCTACCAGGCGGCAACTGTGGCGACCTGAGCGATCTGCTGCTACTGGATTGCGACCAGAATAGCGGAAGCGTGGTGAACTTTGGCCAAAATGCCTTGATCGAATACAGTGGCCTGACGGCTGGGCAGACCTACTACGTGCAGGTCTCGGGGTGGAATGGTGCCCAAGGGAGCTTTTGCCTGCAAGCCAGCGAGGCCGTGGTCGCGGGCAACCCCGCCAATGATACCGTTTGCCAGGCGCTGCTGCTGCCCGTCAATGGAGAACGCTACCAGTTCTCCAATGATTTGGCGACCGCCGATCCGCAAGAACAAGCCATCCTGGCCCCGCTGCCGAGCGGGAGCGGCACTGACAATGGCAGTTGGAGCAGCGGCGATCTCGACATCCAAAATTCGCTGTGGTTTCGGTTCGTGGCTCCCTCTAGCGGTGGGGTGTCCATCGATTTGTGCTCGCCCTCGGGCACCAACTTCAACACCCAGATCGCGGTGTATCAGGTGGGCGACTGCCAGGATTATAACACCTTCGCGCTGCAAGGGGCCAATGACGATAGCCCTTTCAGTTGTACCCCTGGCAGCAGCAACGCGGCCTCAGCGCTGGAATTACCCTGCCTCACGCCAGGCGAAACCTACTACCTGCTGGTCGATGGGTTCAGCCAAGCTTTTGGCTCGTTCGCGCTACAGTTGAGCGCCTTGCCAGGCGATGGCCCTCTGCTGGGGGCTGATCTGATCAGCGTGGATCCTGCTTGCGGCAGCGATGGAGCCATTTTGCTCGGTCGGCAGGGTGGGGTGGCACCGCTAAGTTATGTCTGGAGCAATGGCGCTAGTGAACCAAGCCTCTATGACCTGACGGCTGGCAGCTATACCCTCACGCTCGCAGATGGTTGCGACAGCAGCTACACCCTCACTGCGACGCTTGAGGACGTGAGGCTGCAGCTAGACGCAGGCCCCGACGTGGTGAGCTGCGAAGCTGACACCTTTGAGCTCGGTGGCAGCCCTACCCTCGCAGGTCAATCGCCCCCTCAGGAGCGACTCTACGTGATCGTAGCTGGAGACATGGCCAGCGATACCCTCATGAATCACCGTCCGCTGCAAATAGCTAGCAACGTCGCTTTTTTGCCTCCGATGAACCTGCGATTCGCTTTCGCAGACTTTACCGCCCATCGAGATGAGCTCTACATGATGGATGTCGGTACCACGCAACCATCTCTCTATCGCCTGGATTTGGTGGAGGACACCCTGGGTCTGATCGGCAGCCTCAACCTGAGTGGCGACGAAGAGATCGCAGGCATGGCTTATCATCCTCTGGACGATAGCATGTATGTGCTGATCCAGATGCCTAGCTTGGGGCGCAGCCGCTTGCAGGTCTTGAGCCTCAGCGACGGCAGCCTGAGTAGCGAGTTGGCCATCGGGGTATCAAATCCGGCTTGGCTGGCCATCGATACCTTGGGAAATGCCTTTTTGCTCGATGGAGAAAATGACTCGATTTTTCAGATCGCCCCGGCCACGGGAAATCTTCTGGCGCGCGGAGTGCTGCCCTATCCTTATGTAGAAAGCTCTGATGCGGATTTCGATCCCCGCGACAATGAGCTATACCTTACCGTCGCCTCTTCGGATCCGAATATTGCCAGTGCGCTGCTTCGCTATGACCTCGCCACTGGTCTCAGCTATCCTATTGGTGGCTATGGGGCGGGGCTGCTGCGCCGTAGCCTGGCCATTCGCAAGCCTGCGGCTATGAGCCTGCCATTGGTGCAGTGGACCGCCATCGGTGGCCCTGCCCTGCCAGGGGATAGCCTGGCCAATCCGAGCTTAGCGATCAGCGCGACCACTGATGCTCGATACGTGGTCTCGATCGATGATGGCTGTGGAGGGATGCTGAGCGACACGGCGCGGGTCCAGGTCAGCCTCGGTCTGAGCGCTGAGGCTATCAGCTCTAACCCGGGCGAGGCTTCGGCTAGTGCCAGCGGCGGCCTTGCACCCTATGCGTTTGCTTGGGACAATGGCTCGACCGGAGCGCTCTTGACAGGACTGAGTGAAGGCACCTATACCGTAACCGTAAGAGATGCGGCAGGCTGCACCGATACCGCTCAGGTCAGCGTGATGATCACGGGCATGGATGACCTGGCTGGCACAGGTCTCAGCCAGTTGCAGGTATATCCCAATCCCACCCGTGGGCAGGTGGTCGTATCTGCTAAGCTAGAGCGAGCCGATCGACTGCTTGTGCGGCTGTTTTCAGCGCAGGGGCAAATGCTACGCAGTGAGCAAAGCACCGATGGCTCGGTCGCCAAGCTACGCCTCGACTTGAGCGATCTGCCTGCCGGGGTGTATCTGCTGGCTATCGAGGGAACTCAAGGTACGGTCTACCGCCGGGTGATTCGCCGATAATGGGGGGGCGGAGGTGCTCTTTGGTCCGCACGGAGTATCATCTTTTTGCATTGAAAATTGCAGCATTGCTCGGACGGAGGTGCACTTTGGTCCGCACGGAGTATCATCTTTTTGCATTGAAAATTGCAGCGTTGCTTGGGCGGAGGTGCTCTTTGGTCCGCACGGAGTGCGGAGGTACTGTGCAGACAATGCCCTCGCTGCCTGAATGGCAGCGAGGGCGTTGATCATCATTGGGGGGCTGAGATGGTAGCAGTCAGACTGCCCTTCGGAGGGGCGTTGCCTACTTTCCTCAGCTTAGGCCGAGACGGTCCCTGCTGGCCGATACCGCGGATTGGGCACCCGCAGGACAATGCGCATGGCTTGCCAGGTCTTGGCTGGTTCTTCTTCTTCCTCGTCGTCTTCCCAGGATAGCCCTTTGGCGGCGATGCCGCGTTCTGGCCAAGGGAAGAGGGGGGCAGGCAAGCCTTTCTGGCCAAATTCATCCACCTGGATGTTTTCGGTGCTGGCGATGATCTTGAGGAAAAATTCATCCTCGGGCCAGTTGAACCAGTCGAGGGGCATGCTGTAGGTCACCGCGATTTCTTTGCCCTCGCGGGCAAAGATGGAGCCGCCGGGTTCGAGCTGCGCCACGGTGGGCTGCAGCAGTTGGGGCGCGATGGAGAAGTCGTTGTCCATGAACAGGCAAGCCACGAAGAGCTTCTGCCCGGTATGGTTGGTGAGCTTGATCTTGACCTTGCCGATGGGCATGCCTTTTTTCTCACTCGTGTAGCGCAGGGTAGCGACATTGCCATCCAGGGCGATGGCTTGTCCCTCTTGCTCCAGGGAGACCGTTATGGCATCTTCGGGCAGGGCGTCGGTATGTTCGTTGCGTAAGTGATAGAGGAAGTGCCAGGGCATGACGGTTTTGAGGTACTCGTTGATCATGGTGGCAATGGCGGGCTCTTCCCAGCCTTGGATTTGCTCGGCCAAGGGGCGATCGTCGTCGCGATAGGTGAGGATCAGGTAGGGCTTGTGAAAGTCGCCGTGGCGCAGGGCGTGGATGAAGTAGTGCGCCTCGTTGGGGTTGTCGGTGAAAAAGAGGTTGCTGTTTTGGTACTGATCGGCAAATTTGCTCACGAAGGCATGGAGGGCGGCGACGCCATCTTCTTCGCCCGTAAAGTGGAGCACCAGCGGGGCGCTCATCAGGCCGGGCAGGTAGCCCTCGTAAGTCTGCTTGGGATCCAGCCATTCGAAGCTCTCTTCGGTCGACTTGATTTCGACTACGCTATCGTTGGTGCCCACCTCTTTGATGTATCCGTAGGCGGTTTTGCCTTCTGGCAGGGGGATGGCGAGGCGTCCTTCCCCCTTTTCGGGGTCGGCGCGCTTTACGCCGTGGATCTGCCCTTTGTCGTAGTTCCAGAGGCTGATGCCCTGGGCCTTGTCGTGCTGCTGGTTGGTGAGGTTGCCGTAGAGGGGGCGATTTTTGACTGCGCCGCTAAGGAACTCGCGAAAGAGATCTTCGGCGTGATCGGGGGGGGCCGCCACCCGCGGAATCTGGCTGACGCCTTGCAAGTGGTTGCGAATCTGCATGCGTACTCGGCTTTGGAGGTCATAGTAGGTGAGGCCCCCTCGGCTTTGCTTGAGGGTTTCGAGCAAGAAGTGGGTGAAGATCCCGCCGCCGTTGGTCTCGTAGGCAAATTCCCATGATTCGCAGGCGGCCACCGAGACGGCGCGCCCTTGGGGGATGACTGCGCTGAGGGGTTTGCCCTGGAAAGCACGCTCGGGGATTTCATGGGCAAAAACGAATTGGCTGTACGCGCGCTCAGGCAGCGTGATGCCAGTACGGCGCACCATTTTTTCGGGCTCATCGGCTCCGGTGAGCTGGGCCGAGCGGGTATTGTCGGCTGAGTGGCAGCTATCGGAGATGAAGATGATATCTGGGCCTTTTTCGGAGAGACGCCACAGAAAGTAGCGTAGCTCTTTGTCGATGAGTAGCGGAGCAGTTTTGGTTTGGTCGGGACCTGTATCGTGGCATACCCAGCCTTCGAGCTTGCCGTCGTGCTCGGCTTCTTCGAAGATCTTGCCGGCTTTTTCCTGGGCACCATGACCCGAGTAGTAGATCATGGCCACGTCGCCTTTGCTGGGCTTGGCGATCAAGCGCTCAAAGCCATCGATCAAGCCCGCGCGGGTGGCTTCTGCGTCGAAAAGGGTCTCTGCCTCGTAACCGAAGCCACTGCTTTCGGCCGCAGATTGGAGGTACTGGTTGACCTTTTGAATATCAGCCTTGCAACCACCAAGGTTGGAGATATACTGATATTCATCGATCCCTATCAGAAGGGCATAGAGGGTTTTTGACATGAAGGGGAGTGATTAGGGGTTAATAGAAACGATATCTCTTGCAATAAAAACAGAGCGAAAGATACCTCAAGGTGAATATCTAGAAACTTTACAAGAAATGCCGACTAAGTAACAGTGAACAATTAACATGGATCAATG
>CAYVAP010000089.1:0-10908 GCA_964449365.1 uncultured Bacteroidia bacterium | reverse complement strand
TAGTCGAGTCATAAACGTTTCCGGCTGTCCCCCCTATCTGCCAGTTCAACGCCCCCAAGCCGGTATTCAACACTTGTAGATCAAGCTGCACCGAATCATCGCAGCCATTGATGGTGACCTGTAACGAGTCCGGTATTATCCCGATCACCGGCGCCCCCGCACTATACCCCTGCAAACACAGCGTGGTATCCCCCGCATTGTTGAAGATATCCAGCGTGGCATTATACTGCCCGGTATCGCTGGGCGCAAACGTAATGGCCAAGGGCGTACTGTCTCCCGCTGCTATTACCAAGGCACCCGGCTGCACCGAAAAAGCCGTATCCGACACCGACAGCCCGCTGATGTCCAGGCTGTCGCAGCCGGTGTTGATCAGCCAAACGGTATCGGTGGCGCTGGTGAACTGCTGCACCGTGTCAAGCTCCGCGCAAGCGTCGCTGAAGGCGATGGCGGGCGCGCCGATCACGGTGAGCTGAGTAGGGATGCAAACCTGGGGGGTGAGAGGGTCGTTGCTGGTCAGGCAGAGGTTGGCCGGATATACACCCCCTGTTAGCCCCAGCGCATTGAATTGAACCAATACTTGAGTGGTGTCACCTGCTGGCGTATTGCCGCTGGCCGGAATCGGCTGAAGCCAAGAGGTACCTAGAAACGCTATCTTGACCTTATGGAAATCTTGCCCATTGCCAATGTTAAGGTCAACTGCACTCGAATTATCTATCTCGACTTGTAACTGTCCATCGGCCAGCCAAGCTGCCATTTGTGGCCCTCCCAGTACGATGGTAAAAACAATGTCGACGCCGTTGGTTACATTCCCGTCGGGAATCTGCTGGATGAAGGTACCCTCGATCAGGAGATTCGCGAACTCTGTACCACCATCATAGTCTCCATTAATCGTAATCGTCAACCTGAGGCTATCAGGATTACCAGGCCAGCCACTGAAAGTATGGAAAGTCGAAGCACTACCGGATGGGAAAAATATCTGGCTGCTATCTTCAAAGGTTACTCCCCCACCCAAGACGTCTAAGCTCCAATTCATTCCTCCTGTCCCTACATTAATCACCTGCAGCGGCAGCGTTACCGAATCATCACAGCTCGCGATGGTCACCACCAGCGAGTCCGGCGACACCTGCGCCACTGGCGCACCGCCCCCCACCCCCGACACACAGAGGCTATCGGTACCTAGGCTGCTGCTCACGATCAGCGCCGCCGGATAGGGCTGCACCGCCGTGGGCGCAAAGGTCACCGCGAAGGTGGCGCTATCGCCTGGCCCCAGCGTGGTCGGTGTGAAATTGGGCACCGTGTAGGCTAGGTCGGTGCTGGTGATGTTGTTGAGGGTGAGGCTGTCGCAGCCCGCGTTGCGCAGGGTGAAGCTGTCCGTCGCGCTGGTAAACTGCATCACCGTGTCGAAGACCACGCAAGAGTCCAGGAAGACCAGATCGGCCTGCCCGTTAACCGTGATGCTGACCGGCAGGTCGATTTGTGGGCTGCTGAGGTCGTTGGAAAGGATCTGGAGATTGAAGTTGTAGGTGTCGTTGGGCAGGCCCGTCAGGTCGAAGCTGAGGGTGACCAATTGGCTACCACCGGGGGCGATGGTGCCCGAGTCGGGGGTGGCGACCACCTGTAAGTTCCCAAAGCCAAGATTGGGGATGGTTACATCGTCGAGGGCCCAATGATCACAACATGGACCATTGAAAAAAACTTGTCGCCAACGTAACCGAATAGGTTGCCCCAGTACCGGGATAGGCTCCGTGATGGTAGTGAAAAAGGGATAATCTTCCGTGTCATAGGTCCGATAAAATTGCCAAGATCCTCCGTTGACACTGTATTCCAACACAACATCCTCGCCGGGATCCGCATTTTCACAAGGCGAGCTTGAACTCGTTCCGAATACCAGAGAGAATTGAACCTGATCGCCAGGAAAGGCTAGGAACGGGTTAGTAGTGGCTATCCTTGAGGTGGCACCATCAAAATACAGCGCGAAGCTGCCATTAGCTACTCCACAGCCTGCACTGGTAGTAAATCCTCCTGTAATCGCTTGCCACAAGTCTGAATCAAAACTCCCCCCCTCAAAATCATCCGTCAAATTCCCCTGCGCCTGCACCGTCCAGCTCAGCGGGGCGGTACCCGTGTTGCTGATCAGCAGCGAGGTGTCGATGACATCATCACAGGTTAGCGTATTCAGGGCTAGGCTATCCGGCGTGACCGCAATGCTTGGCTGCGAGGCTGCGGTGGCAAAAGTGAGCTGGAGCTGGGGAAGAACCCCATTTACGGACAAGTTTGTCAGCGTGGATAGTGGGCACAGGTCGGTGCTACCAGTTTGGTAAGTAAAGCGATTGGGCACATTGTCATAGCGTAGATCTCCTCCCTGGCCAAAGCCACTGGGGGTGTAGTAGCACACTTCAACCAGTAGATTGTCCGTCCCGTTCCAGAAAAAGGCAGAGTCGAGCGTCAACATGTCGAACCCGCTCGTGTTCGGCAAATAAGACGGCAAGGTAAGCACTGTCTGCAACGGACCGGAAGTCCCATAATCAAAGGTACTCACATCCGTGTTTGTGGTGTGCTTGAGATGAATGGTATAGTTTTGGAGCGGCTGCAAAGGAGCACTTACCACGTCAAACCCCAAAGCGATGATGCTGTCGCCAGGCACGCCTCCCGCCGCCAGGATTTCGGAGGCGGTGTATAAAAATTGCCCGCGCAGCCCCGGTGCGTTCAAGTTGATGGGAGATGGCCCGGAAGAGACGAGACTCCCTGCCCCCAGCGTAATGGTGGTTTGTGTCCGTGCATTGTTCGACACACAGATGCCAGAAAGCAGCAGAAGGTAAGCCAGGGCCGTGCGAAACAGCCCCACGGGAGAAATGGCCCTCATAGGTAGTAACGTTAAAAAACATCCTCCAATCCCCATCTAAGTCAAGGGGGGATGAAGAGCTGTTCTTAATGAAGGAAATCTCGGGAAAGCGTCAGCTACATCTGAAGCTCAAATATATTATGCAATGCTCAACAAATGCAAGTAACAATTGATATTTCTTTGTTAAGAAATGGCATGGGTGTAGGTTTATTTTTCTCACAAACGGCACTAGTGCTTCGCATTCGAAATTCGTAATCAGGAATTCGTAATTTAAAGTGCTTCTGGTCAATGTTTTATGCGAATTTCGGATGGTTAATTGATTAATTCCGAAGGCACTAGTCATTCGTTTCACGATTCAAAGTGATTCCTGGACCTGGGGTTTGGGTTGAATTTACTGGCAAATAGGTAGTTATACCATTTCTCCTCACAAATGGTGCAACTACTAATTAATTCAGAGCTTGAAGCCTGTAAGTGAGTAAACTGGCGAAATGCTTATGCACTTCAAAAGAGGCCAGATGGTATTATCCTTTCCGCGTAGATTTCGTGGAAATACGCTTCGCTCCCGGCTTTCTGTTTTATCGGGACCTGCGATCTGGGCCATCAGCGAGATCTGCGCGAGATCCAAATTGCTGCGCGCGCCCTATTCAAGATTCTTTGAGTATAGATGCATAGCGTTGGTTAATAACGATAGCAGATCATCCTCACCGCACCAACGTCACCGTCCCACTATACTCCACCTTAAAGCCATCGATGGCATGGATCACGATGTGGTAGACGTACACGCCTTCCTTGGCAAATCGACCACTGGGCAGCTTGCCATCCCAACTATCGGCATCCGCATAGCTGGTGGATTGAAACACCAGCTTGCTCCAGCGATTGAAAATCTTGATCTCATAATCCCGCGCCCAGGGAATCACCCCGGCATTCACCACGAAGCGGCTGTTGATGTCGTCGCCGTTGGGGGTGAAGGCGTTGGGGATGTAGACCTTCGGATCGGGGGTATACTCGATGGTGTTCGACAGGCTGGTGGTGTCATTGCCAAAGCGCTCGAAGGCCCGGATGCGGTAGCGAATCATGCGCGGCGTTACGTCCAGATCGATGGTATCGATGAAAGTGGTATCATCCAGCACCGTGAAGATCGGCTCGAATCTTCCCCCTCCCGTCTCACGCTCGACCTGGTAAAAGCGCACCCCATTCTCCCAACGAATGTAGGGCGACCAGACCAGCTTCACGCCTTGCTCGTCATCTTCCGCGCGCAGCCACATGGTACGACCCGGGAAGGACTTCGGCAATTCGAAGCCACAGCTATCGACCAACTGGATGCGATACACCAGCGGCTTTTCATTCACGTACGCATCGCGATCCAGCCAGCGCGTGCTGTCGGGGTGCAGCGGCATCGAGTACACCAACTGATAGCTGCGCCCCAAATCCGAAGACTTCTCGATGCGGATCAGGTCGCCCTCGTTGTTTTGGTAAGGGCGCCATTCCAGCACCGCGTCTCGGCTGTTTTCCAGCACCGAGGCCCGCACCAAAAACTCCTTGATCGGAATAGGATACTCGTAGGCCCGCACCGGCTTGGTGGTCGAATCCAGACAGCCATTGGCGTCCATGATCTTGAGCTGCACCTGATACTCCGCCGTAGCGTTGTAGCCGTGCGCCGGATTCACGATGAAGGTATCTCGCGTCCCGTCGCCGTAGTCCCACCACCAGTTGACCAGCGCGGTATCGCTGCTCGATACATCCTGGAAAAAGACATCCCCCGGCACGCAAGGTGGCGTATTCAGCACCAAAAAGTCCGAGAAAGGCGCGGTAACCGTTACCATCTGGCTGGCCGTATCTGCACAGCCGTTGGCATCGGTGACGATCAGCAGCACCTGATAAGTCCCCCGGTCGGGGAACGCATACACGGGCTCTTGACCCAAAGCCACATCACCATTGCTAAACTCCCAGCGCCAATCCACGATCGTTGCGCTACGTCCCTCCGACAGATCCACCGGATCGATCTCGAAGCCGCGACAGATTTGCTCGTCCAGGTCGAAGCCCGCTACAGGTGGCGTGTAGACTTGCACCAGCCCGCTACGCAAAATGGTATCGCGGCAACCCAGCACATTCTCCACGATCAGGCGCACGTTATACACGCCCGGCCGATGATAGATCGCCGAGGGATTCTGCTCCGTCGAGGTCTGCCCGTTGCCAAAGTCCCAAAACCACCCCACCAGCGTGGTATCTGGCACCGACAGATCAGTGAATTGCACCGCATCCCCCGGGCAGATCGCATTGGTGCTGTCGGCGAAATTGGCCTGCGGATGCGAGAGGCGAATGTACTGCGGCTTCTCCAGGGTATCGCGACAGCCAAAGGCATCGATGGCGATCAGGGTCACGGAGTAGAGGCCGTCATTCTCATAGGTGTGCAGCGGATGCTGCTCGTTGCTGCCGTTGCCATCGCCCAGGGTCCAGCCCCAGGCCACGATGGGTCGGTCGCCAAAGGAGCGATCCGTGAACTGCACCACCTTGGGCGCACAACCCACCGAATCATCCGCCACGAAGTCTGCCGTGGGCAAGGTCCACACCTCGATGCGACCCGTAGCCGTATCGGCGCAGCCGTTGGCATCGCCCACCATGAACTCTACCTCATAAACGCCTGGTAACTGGTAGGTATGCAGCGGATTGGCCTGGCTGGCGTTGCCACCGTCGCCAAAGGCCCAGTCCCAGGCATTCAGGGGGGCATCGCCCACCTGCGAACGATCTTCGAAGGGTACCGTGAAGGCGGCACAACCCGCCGAATCTTCTGGATAATACGCCGCCGTGGGCCGCTCCCAGACCGTTACCGTCTGGGTAAAGACCCCCACACAACCGCTGTTGTCGGTTACAGTCAAAGTCACCAGATAGTCGCCTGCCGTGGCGTACAGGTGGCTGGGGTTGGGACCGTGCGCGGTGTCGCCGTCCCCAAAGTCATACACCCACTGCACCGCCGGATGACTGGTCTCCACCGTGCTGTCGCTGAATTGCATGGCAAAGCCCTGACACACTGGCTCCGCGCCAAAGGCCGCTTGCGGCAGGGTATCCACCACCACCGACTGGGTCAGGCTATCCTGACAACCGATGGCATCGGTCAGCGTCAGCGTCGCATCGTACACCCCTGCGCCCGGATACAGGTGCAGGAAGGGCTGGTTGTCGAAGGCGGTCAGGGTGGTGTTGTCGCCCAGGTTCCAGTCCCATTGTACCAATGGCACCCCGTTGCCTGCCGGGGTCGCCAGGGGCAAAAAGAAGGTACTATCCCCGTCGCAGACCGGATCAGCCACGAAGCTGGGTACCGGCAAGGGCGATACCACCACTGAAGCCTGCGCCGTGTCCAGGCAGCCGTTGCCATCGATCACGGACAATGTCACCGAGTAGGTGCCTGCTAGTCCGTAGACATAAACCAAGGGGAAACCCGTGGCGTTGGTCAGGGTGGTGTCATTGCTATCGCCCCAATCTACCGTCCAACTGCTCAGCGTGGCGCTCACTCCCTGGCTGGTGTCGGTCAGCACGGTGGGATTGCCCAGACAGGCGCTGTCCACCGTCAAGCCCGCGATCGGATTGTCGAAAATGGTGATGCTTTGCACCGCCGTGTCCAGACAGCCCCGGTCTGATTCCGCGATCAGGGTTACGGTATACGTGCCACTGCTGGCGTAGACGTGGGTCGGACTGGCCGCAGTGGTAGAAGTACCATCCCCCAGATCCCAGGTGTAGCCCGCGATGGCGGCTCCGGCGGCATTGGCCGTGTCGTTGATGGTCGAGAGGTTAGTAAATAAGGTCGAATCGCCGAAGCAAAGCGCCGAGGCGCTGAAATCTGCTTCCGGTAGCGGGCGCACCGTTACGTTGAAAAGCGCCGTGTCATAGCTACAGCCGTTGTTCACAAACTGCGCGATCACGTAGTCGCCCGGCTGGGTGTAGGTATAGAATAGCGTGTCGATCCCCGGCGAGGTGGTGGGCAGGTTGCAGCTCTGGCTGCTGCTGTCGAAGTCGAAGCACCAGCTTACGATCAAGCTATCGCCCACCGCAAAGTCGATCACCCGCACCGTGAGGGGCGCACAGTCGTCGAAATTCACCGTGTTGAAGAAGGCCTGTACGCCGTTGGGCTTGACGTAGATCTCTTTGCAGAAGGTGTCGGTGCCACAGGCATTGTAGGCCACCATGCACACCTGATAGGTGGTGTCGAAAAATTGCTGCCCGATGAAGACGTGCGTAACCGTGTCCCACATCAGCGGTGCCCCCATCGGATTAGGAAACACCGTGAGGTTGGGCGTGCCATCCCCCCAGTCGAAGACCACGCTATCGGTATTGGCTACCGTGGTGAGGTCTTCCAGCATAAAGTCGATGGGCAGCGGCGAGCAGCCCGTGTCCTGCGAGGTGGCAAACCCCGCGATCGGCAGCGGGAAAATGGTGAAGGAATCCACGTAGGTATCATTGCCACAGCAGTTTTCCACTGTCAGCGAGAGGTAATAGGTGGTATCGCCCAGTTGTCCTTGCGGGAAAATGGGGATGCTGTCCAGCGTCTGCGTGGTCGCGGTAAAAAAGGGCACCTGATTCCCCGCCGGATTCACCCCGTAAAAGGTCCAGTCATAGCCCAGGATGTAGCCTGTGCTGTTGTTGGTGACCGTGAGGCTCAGCGGCGCACAGCCTGAGTCCGGCTGAAGGTCGAAGTCCGCCGTCGGCTCGGTAACGATGGTGAGGGTCTTGAAGGCCGAATCCTTACAGCCGATGATGGAGGTAGTCACCAGCTTGATGGTGTACTGACCCGCCGCCGGGTAAGAGAAAGAAACGGTATCCCCCACCAGATCGATCACCCCATCATTGTCAATGTCCCACTCCCACTGCACGATGGGCGTACCCAGGCTGTCGACGGTCGAGGCATCGATCAGGGTGATCAGCTCGTTCACACAAGCGGCACTGTTCTGCGTCTGGAAACAGGGATAGGCGATGATAAAATCCGGGTTGGGCAACGACACGAAGGTGATGGTAGCCGTGGTGGTGTCGGTACAGCCCAGCGCATCGGTGACCACCAAGGTGTAAGTGACCGTGCTATCCAGCCCCACCACCAGCGGATCGGCCACGTTGGGATTGCTCAGGAAAATGCTGGGCGACCATTGGTAGGTGTAGCCCGGCAGGCCGCCCACGGCTGATCCGCCCAGGCTAGTGATGTCCCCCGCGCAGAGGCTGTCGCTTTCGGCTGAAGCCACCAACGGATCACCCACCCACAGGTAGCTGGTGTCGCTTTCCACGCAGCCCACCGAGTCCACCACCGTCAGTCGATAGGTTACCGTGCTGCTCATGTTCTGCGCCGTGGGATTCAGCACGTTGGTGGCCGTCAGGAAAGTCGAGGGGATCCATTGGTACAAATAGCTCGGCGTGCCACCTGAAACCGTAGCAGGCAGCACATAATCTACCCCATAGCAGAGGCTATCGTCCGGGCCGGCGTCTACCAGCAACTCCGGATTGGCATACATGAAGGTCTCGCTGGTATCGGTACAGCCCAAGCCATCGGTAACCACCACCTGAAAGGTATCGCTGACCGCCAGGTTGGTCAGGAGCGGATTGGCCAGATTGGCCCCCAGGATCGACGCACTGTTGGGCGTCCAAGCGTAGCTGTAAGGACTGCTGCCCCCCGTCGCCGTGGGATTGCCCCCCAAGGTCAGGGTATCGCCAAAGCACAGGACCTGATTGGCTCCCGCATCGGCGCTCAGTTCGGGATTCACCCACATTTCTGCCTGCACCGTGTCGCGGCACCCCACCGAGTCGGTGATGACCAGGGTGTACAGCGTGGTAACCGTCGGCGAAAGCACCAGGGTACTGTTGGAGTCAGGCGTCGCCAAATTGGTCAACGGCGACCACTGATAGCTGTAGCCTGGCGTACCGCCCGTGGTGCTGCTCTGCAGCAAGCCATCTTCTTCGTAGCAAACGCTATCTCCTTGCACCGTGGTCACGATGGGCGGATTCACCACGATCTGCAAGGTGTCGGTGTCGGTACATTGGTTGGCATCCGTTACCGTCAACACGAAGGTCTGGGTGCCCGTCAGGTTGATGATGTCGGGGTTGGCAATGAGCGGATCACTCAGGTTCGCGCCCGGCGACCAGCTATAGCCGTAGCCCGGCGTACCGCCCGAAGCACTGCCATTCAGCGAAGTCGGCGCAGCAAAGCAAATGGCATCGTCCCCACCCGCATCCGCGATCAGCTCCGGATTGACCGTGATGGTCACCGTGGCCGTATCCGTACAACCGCGGGCATCGGTTACCACCAAGATGAACGTCGTGGTGCTCTGCAAGCCAATCACCTGCGGATTCAGGATCGTGCTATCGCTCAGGTTCGCAGCGGGGAACCATTCGTAGGTATACCCCGGCGTGCCGCCCGACACAGTGCCGTTGAGCTGGGTTGGCTCTTCAAAGCAAATCAGACGGTTGCTGTCCGCATCAGCCACGATCTCAGGGTTCACGTCGATGAACACCGAGTCCTCGATGCTACACAGTGCCGAGTCGGTCAGGATCAGGGTAAACCACTGCGAGGTGTCCAACGGCAAGGTGGGCGTACTCAGGCCATTGGGGCTGGCAGTCAACGCAGCCGGTTCCCATTGGTACGCCAGGGGCGCCGTGCCCCCACTCGCCGTACCCGTCAGCGAGGTGCTGACCTGAAAACAGAGGCTGTCGGTCTCCCCCGCATCTACGAAGAGCTGCGGATTTTCCCGCACCGTAACCGTGGCCGAGTCCTGACAACCGATCGAGTCGGTTACCAGCACCTGATAGGTGATCGCGCTATCTAGCTCCGAAACCAGCGGATTGGCCAATTGCGGATCATTCAGCGCAAAGCTTGGGGTCCATTGATAGGTCAATGGCCCAGTGCCGCCATTACCGGTGGGAGTGCCGCCCAGGCTGATGCTGTCGAAACGGCAGAACAGGGTATCGTTACCCGCGTCCACCCCGATCTCCGGCGCGACGAAAATCACCACTGTGTCGGTATCCGAGCAGCCGAGGTTGTCGGTTACTACCAGAATATAGGTCTGATCGCTCTGCAAGCCACCCACCTCGGTGAAAAGGCTGTCGGGCTGACTCAAGCCCAGGGGCGGGAGCCATTGGTACGAAGCGTAAGGCGGCGAGCCCCCGGTTACGCTACCGCTCAGGCTGGTAGGCTCTTCGAAGCAAATGCGCTGATCTGGTCCGGCGTCCACCACGATCTCTTCGTTCACGGTTACCACCACGCTGTCGGTGGCGGTACAGCCATTGGCGTCGGTGACCAGCAATTGGTAGGTCTGATCGGCGGTCAGGCCGTTTACCGTGGGGGTAGAATCATTCACCGGACTCAGCCCGATAGTGGGCGACCAGAGGTAGGTGTAGCCCGGCGTGCCGCCGCTGGGCAAGGCCACGATGCCCGTGCTGCCGCCAAAGCAAGATTGCCCGTCCAGCGAGGCATCAGTCGTCAATTCCGGATTCACCACGATGGTAAAGCTGTCGGTTTGGGTACAGCCGACAGAATCCGTCACCACCAGCACGAAGGTCGTGGTGGTATCGAGTCCAATCACCGTGGGATTCTGCACCGTGGCATCAATCAAGTAGCTGCCCGGCGTCCAGGCGTAGGTGAAACCGCCCCGTCCACCCGTGGGATTACCGAAGAGCAGCGCGGTGTCCTGGTAGCAAATGAAGCTGTCCCCACTCACCGTCAGGTCGATCTCAGGATTGACCAACACCGCGACGCTGTCGCGGGCGGTACAGCCTTCGGCGTCGGTGACCGTGAGCGCAAAGCCCTCACTCTGGCTCAGCGACTGGGTGAAGGTAACCGAATCGGTGGGATTGGTCAGCAGGCCGTTGGGATCATCCCACTGGTAGCCGTAGCCCGGCGTACCGCCGTTGGTCAGCGCCACCAGGGTGTCCGTTTCTTCGAAGCACAAGCTGTCGGTAGGCTGGATGGCGATGGTCAGCTCGGGGTTTTCTTTCACCCACACCGAATCGACGATGGGACAGCCGATGCCGTCGGTGGCTCTCAGCACGTACCAGCGCGTGGTGTCGATGCCCGAGACGAACGGATTGGCCACCGT
>CAYVAP010000088.1:10701-10933 GCA_964449365.1 uncultured Bacteroidia bacterium | reverse complement strand
CCTGGCGTCGCTTCGTCAAAACCCCTGGCGATGATTCCGTGGAGCAAGTGGTAG
This sequence comes from uncultured Bacteroidia bacterium, assembly GCA_964449365.1. Classification (GTDB taxonomy): domain Bacteria; phylum Bacteroidota; class Bacteroidia; order J057; family J057; genus CAYVAP01. The sequence continues at coordinate 10,879 of CAYVAP010000088.1, read as the reverse complement.
AGGCCATCGATGGTAGCTATCTGGCGGCTGGCTGGGGGCAGTCAGAGCTCACGCCCTCGGCTGATGCGCGCATCTGGGCCCTTTCCCAAAGCGGGCAAGTAACCTGGGATCGCAGCTATGGCGGGGCGGAAGCCGATGTGTTTTACGATCTGGTAGCGGTACCTAGTGGAGGGTATGC
>CAYVAP010000088.1:3588-10691 GCA_964449365.1 uncultured Bacteroidia bacterium | reverse complement strand
GTATGCGGCGCTGGGGCGCACCGCTTCTTTTGACCAAACGCCCGACCTCTGGCTCATGCGCCTCGACGTAGCCGGGCGCACCCTCTGGCAGGAGCGTACCAAGGGCGAGCAGCACGACTGGGCGCATAGCTTGACCATCACCGATGACGATGGATTTTTGATCGGCGGGGCCACGCGCAGCTTTGCCCCCGGGCGAATCACCACAGGCTACCTGATCAAGACCAATACCCGCGGGCGCTTCGGTGCCGAGGCCAGCGGCATCAGTGCCAACGAAATGGCCGAGGTCGCCACGTCTGATCCCGAGCCTCAAGCCGAGCCTTGGTTTAAGCCCAACCTTTACGTACTCAGCATCGGCGTATCGAGCTATCAACACGAGCCCATCAACCTGAGCTTTGCCCACAGCGATGCCCATACCATGGGCGAGCGATTTGCCCAACTAGAAGGCAGCCTCTACCAAGCGGTACAGGTGCGCACCCTCACCGACCAAGAAGCTACCCTAGCCCACATCAAGGCGGGCATCGCCTGGCTGGAGCGCGAAGCCACTCAGATGGACATGATCGTGGTCTTCGTTTCTTCGCACGGGGCGCTCGACCACAAGGGCAACCTTTATCTGCTACCGCATGACGTGAATACCGATGAGCTATTTGCCACCGGCCTCAACATCGAGGCCCTGACTCATGGCATGAACGGGGTGCCCTGCAAAAAGCTCATCCTGCTCGATGCCTGCCACAGTGGTCAGTCGGGCCATGATCTACTGGCCTACGCCACTCCCAAAGCCGCCAACGTCAACCGCGCAGTCGAAGAACTGATCAACAAGGAGCCTGGTATCACGGTGATGACCTCTTCCAGCGGCAATGAATTTTCTTACGAAAACCCGAACTGGGGACATGGAGCCTTTACCAAGGCCATCTTGGAAGGGCTAGACGGCAGCGCCGACTACAACCGCGATCAGCTCATCAATCTCTTCGAGCTCAACCTTTACGTTACCCAGCGGGTGAAGGATCTCACCAGCGGGCGGCAGCATCCCTTCACCCCCATCAACCTGTTTGGGGATATTCCGGTGTATGTGGTGGAATAATTTGCCATATCTTGCGGCATGGCATTCGACGCAGACGTAATCATCGTGGGCGCGGGGCCCACTGGCTGCACCGCCGCGCTGGCGCTGCGCGAAGCCGGGCGGCAGGTCTTGCTGCTCGACCGGGCCACCTTTCCCCGCGACAAGGTCTGTGGCGACGCCATTCCTGGCCTGGCGATCAAAACCTTGCGACAAATCGCCCCGGGGCTGGCCCAAGCCTTCGATCAGCAGCCGGGGCACCTGCGCACCCGGCGCACCCGCTTCGCCTGGGAGCAAAGCGAGGGCCTGGAAGTCAATTGGGTGCTGCCCGCCTACACCTGCGCCCGGCTGGATTTCGATGCCGCTATGCTCGACCTGGTGAGGCAGCACAGCGATACCAAGATTGGCCAAGGGGTGCAGGTAAAGAGCGTGTCAGTAGATACCGAGGGCATTGCCCTCGATACCTCCGCAGGCCGATTGCGCAGTCAGTTGGTGATCGGCTGCGATGGTAGCCGCTCTACCGTGGCGCGGGCCTTGCGTCCAGCCAAGATTGATGCGCTGCACCACGGCGGGGCGGTGCGCCAATACTGGCAGGGCATCAGCGATCTGCAAGCCGACCGCACCGAGATTTTCGTGCAAAAGGCCTTTTTGCCTGGCTACTTTTGGGTCTTTCCCCTGCCCGAGGGCCGGGCCAACGTAGGTTTTGGTATGCGCTCAGATGAGATCGCGCGCCAAAGGATCGATCTCAAGCAAGCGCTGCGGGATTTCGTGGCAGCTTCGCCGGAGTTGCAGCAGCGCTTTGCCCAAGCCGAGCCGCTGAGCAAGGTGCAGGGATATGGCCTGCCCTTTGGGTCGCAGCAGGTGCGGGTATCGGGCGAGCGCATCCTGCTGGCGGGAGATGCGGCCTCGCTGGTAGATCCCTTTAGCGGTGATGGCATCGGCTATGGGGTGCTGAGCGGCTACCTGGCGGGGCAGCAGGCGCAGTATGGTCTGAAACAAGCAGACCTTTCGGCCACGGCTTTAGCTCGCTACGATCAAGCACTTTGGCGGCAAATCGGCCCAGAATTGCGGCGCAAGACCCGTTTTCAACGCCTACTCAACCGGCAGCCTTGGTTGGCCGAGGTGGGGCTGCGATTGGCGCAGATTCCGCCACTAAAGCGCTGGATTCAGAATGCAGTGTGAAGCGGCGATGCCAGTGAAGGCGCGGCCATGAGAGGACCAAGGTGAGGGTGCCCATGATCGACCCACATGAGGAGCTGGTAAGGCACTCCGACCCATATGAGGGGTTGGTGAGACACGCCGTGCCGCCCCCCCCTAGCTGAGGTATCTTCTACCCTACGAAACTCGTATATGCTAATTTGTTACCCCTCAATACCTTAGAGATGAAGCACCTCATTTACTTTTGTCTGGTTCCGCTGCTGATGGGAGCCCTGGCCTGTGGAAGGTCTACCCAATCTGATCACTCTGCGGATTCGACCCGACCGATCGATCAGATTGATGCCTTCGCTGACGGAGCAGAAGACTCTGCTAGGGTGGAAGGCCCAGTAGTGGACCTTCCCGCTGAGCAGATGAACCAATTGATAGAAAAGTACCTCGACCTCAAAAATGCCTTGGTGCAGAGCGATCCGGCCTTGGCTAGCACTGCCGCAGAAGAACTCGCCAAAGCCACTGGCGGTCGTCAAGATGTCGTACTCGTCAACCTCCGCGAAGCTGCGTCCATGATTTCGGATACGGAAGATCTGGCTAAGCAGCGAGAGGATTTCGAACGACTATCAGGGAAAATGTACATTTTGGTCAAAGAGGATAGCAACCATCCTATCCTCTATCGCCAATATTGCCCCATGGCCTTTGACAACCAGGGGGCCTTCTGGCTCGCCGCTGAACAGGAAATCAACAATCCTTATTTCGGCGACAAAATGCTGCGCTGCGGTACCGTAGAAGAGGAGCTATGATCGAGGGATCAGGCTGCTCTGTGCCATGAGTCAGGGTTTTCGAATCACGAATTTTGGATTCCCCACTCTCTTTCTTCCTTGACCTCCCACAAGCGCCACCAGGGAGTGCGCGGTGAGTCGTGGTGCTCGTAGTGGTAGCCAAAGAAATAGCAGCTCAAGAAGGCCCAAAGGTGGTTTTTGCCTTGGCTGCCGGCGTGGTGGGAGTTGTCATGCTCGCCCATGTGCGGCAGAAAGGTGCCAAAAAAGAAGAGCTGAAAGAGGCTCAGAATGGAGGCCACGATCCAGTACAGCACCAAGTTTTCTTCGGGAATGAAGAGCTTGGCCAGGTTGAAGGTGATGGCGGCCAGCACGATCTGCCACCACTTGATGTACTCCATCATGAAGTGCCAGAACCACACGAAGAAGTTACCGTTGCCGTGGTGGAAATCGGGGTCCTGCTCCGAGCCGGCGTAGCGGTGATGCGCGTAGTGCTTGGGCCGCATGGCGTTGTACGAGTTGAAGATGAACAACGTCAGGCAGATGCGCCCGATCCAGTGGTTGAGCGGGGGGTTGTGTGGCGCGACCTGCCCGTGCATGGCGTCGTGCGCCGTGATAAACAGCCCAGTGAAGAGGTGCATTTGCAGCAGCACCCGCAGGTAGGTCAGGGGATTGGCCCAATCGACCGGCAGCCACAGATTGATGCCCAAGGCGATAGCCCACAGCACCATGATGCTGAGGCCCATGATCGCGCCAGCGTCTTGACGTGCGGCAAAGCGATGATATACATTCGACATGGTCGTCATTCGGAATTGAAGATTCGATATTCGAAATTGAAGCGAGAAGCGGTGGAGTGGATCAGAGATACGAATTTGCAATCCGTCAGGATCTCTGCTAATATTCCCCTACCATTTCTGGACAAAGGCTAATTTTTATTATCCTCAAAGTAACCAAGCGCGAAAAGGGAATGTTTACGCTAGCCATTAGTTTCGACCTCACCTATATGAACGGTCAGGGGGATAAGGGGATAAGGGGATAAGGGCATAAGGGGATAAGAGTGGTCAGGTACAGCATTTACCTACCGTTCATATTGGCTCACTCAGTGGCTGCGACAAGCGGCTAGATTTACTTCCAATTACGAATTACTGATTACGAATTTCGAATGCGAAGCGCTAGCTAATCCCCCCCATTCAAAAAACCAACCAATCCTCCATTCAACTATTTTCTCCCCATGCAAACTAGTCAACAATACTTCACTTCCCTCAGCATCATCCACGGGGCTATGCTGGCCGGACAGGTGCTATTTGCCGCCGTGGCCTGGTTTCTCAACCAAGACGGGGCGCTCGGCGATCCAGAGTCCGTGGCGGCCCTGCGCGTGGCGGTGCCCGTGGCCCTGATCGGTGGGCTGGTGGGCCATCAATTCTTTACCCGCAGCCGCCTGCCGCAGTTGCAGCAGAAAGAGACCTTAGGCGAAAAGCTGACGGGCTACCGTACCTTCCTCATCGTGCGCTACGCCCTGCTGGAAGGCCCTACCCTACTGGCGTTGGTTACTTACCTGCTCGGCGGAGAGCTCACCGTGCTCCTCGTAGCGGGAGCGGTCATGGCTTATTTCGCCATCTTGCGTCCCACCCGCGAGGGAGCGATCCAGGCCCTACAGCTCCAAGGCGATCAGGAGCGACAGGTACGCGACCCTGAGGCCAAGGTCATTCCGGTAAGCAATTGGAACTGAACCAGTCTGCCTCAAACATTCCGGCTGGTTTTGACCTTTATTTCCCTAGGTCGGCTTTTGTAATCCTAGGAAAGCAACAGATCACAGGCTGCATAGGTGACCATTCTTGTATCTTTGCATCCCAAGGCCGATCCCTTCTTGCGCAACCATCCATGCCGAATTTCGAATGCCGAATTTCGAATTTGCCCCCCCGCGTATGAACAGCGCCATCCTCGACCAAGACCTACAGCCCATCCGCCTACGCCTCGAAGAAATCGTCAAGCAGTTGCAGCAGATGGCCCAGCGCTCGCACGACGAGGGCCTGGCGCAGATCATTTCAGACCTGCGCAGCACAGTCAATGAGCCTTTTCTCTTCGTGATCGTGGGAGAGGTCAAGACAGGCAAAAGTTCCTTTATCAACGCCCTGCTGGCCACCGGGCGAGAGGTGGTCAAGGTGGCCCCCGATCCCTGCACCGACACGGTGCAGCAAGTGGTCTATGGCCAAGAGCAGGAAGAAGTGGTGATCAACCCTTTTCACAAAAAGATCTACCAACCCGCCGAGATCCTGCGTCATATCTCGGTGGTCGATACCCCTGGCACCAACACCATCGAGGAGCGCCATCAGGAGATCACCGAGGGCTACATTCCCCGCTCCGACCTGATCGTCTTCGTCTTTGAAGCCAAAAATCCCTACCGACAATCGGCCTGGGACTTCTTCGACTACATCCACGGCGATTGGCAGAAGAAGATCATCTTTGTGTTGCAGCAATCTGACCTGATAGACCCTGCCGACCTGGAGATCAACCGCCAAGGGGTGATCAAATACGCCCAAAAAAAGGGAATGGCCAGCCCGCAGGTCTTCACCGTCTCGGCCAAGCAAGAGCTCAACGGGCAGCATACCCAGAGCGGCTTCGACGCCCTCAACCAGTACATCCGCCAGCACATCACCGGGCGCAATGCCTACCGCCTCAAGCTACAATCGGGCATCGAAACGGCGCGCAACGTGCAGCAGCGCATCAGCGTGAACCTGGAGAAAATGGAAAAGCAGCTCCAGACCGATCAGACCTTCCGGCAGGAGGTACATGAGACGCTGACTGCGCAAGAAGAGCGCTCCCTGACGCAAATCGAACGCTTGATTCAGGCGCTGCTGCGCGACTACGACCAAATCGCAGATAAAGCGCAGGAGGAATTGCGCGAGGGGCTAGGTCTCGGCTCCATGACCAGCAAGCTGGTCGGCTCCATCTTCAAGCGCTCCGAGTCGCCCAGCAAGTGGCTCAATAGCATCACCGACAAGCTCAAGGCTGAGATGGAGCGCAAGGTCAATCGCCGCCTCAGCGAAGGAGTGGAAGAGATCGCCGAGGCCATCAACCAGATGGCACGGCTGATCGATCTGAAAATCAAGCAAAATCAGGCCACCCTCAGGGGGCCGGAAAATGTCTTCGGCGAAATTTCGGAGCGCCGCCGCGCCGTGATTCAAGATCTGCGCGACGACTTCGATAGCTTTGTCAATGACGCCGAGAGCTTTATGGGCAGCGAGGTGCTACCGGAGACCTCGCGGGTCTCTCCTAATGTACTCACTGGGGGCGGCATCGCCGTGATCGGAGCGGTGCTGACTGCTGCCACTCATATTCCCCTGCTCGATATCACCGGCGGGGTACTCTCGGCCCTGGGCCTAGCCGTGGCAGGCGGCACCATCATGGCCAAGCGCGGCAAGATTATCAAGGGCTTTGCCCAAGAGATCGAAAAGGGCCGGAATCTGCTCGCTGAGGAATTGGACGACAAGCTCAAGACCTACGTTCACCACATCCGCGAGCAGATCGAGGGCAACTTTCGGGAATTCGATGACCTGCTCAAGACGGAGCGGCAACACATCGAGCTGCTAAGTACTCAGCAGGAGGAAATCAGCAGGCAGTTGAACGAAATGGAGAAGAAGTTGAAGAGTTAATGATTCTTCGCGATCGGCTTATGGGGCTCTCAATCACGAATGGCTACTCACAAATTTCGAATTGAATCCACAAGCCAATGTGGATCATGCCTCCCATGGGAACAGCCCGAAAAACGCACTGCCACTGCCTGACATGGCCGCGTAGATGGCTCCTTGGTCGTAGATCCCGTCTTTGATGCTTGCCAACTGAGGGTACAGCCGAAAAACTGGCACCTCCAAGTCGTTGACCAGATGCTCACGCCAATGGTCGAGGGGCATTTGTAGCACGGCTTCCAGCGAGCGATCAGGATCAAACTGCCGAAAGTCCAGGGCTTGGTAGGCTGCCACGGTAGAAGAATGAATAGGCTGGGGGAAAAGTTTGAGCGGATGTAGTCTTCTCGGCTATGATTTCACCTGTCTTAGGATCTATACAGATATGCACGTTTAGCCACTTACGTCTTTTTGATTTTCCATGTATTTTCACCTTCC
>CAYVAP010000088.1:0-3578 GCA_964449365.1 uncultured Bacteroidia bacterium | reverse complement strand
GGCCAATTCTGCTTGGCTCACGCCCAGGTCGAAGCATTGATTGAGGCCGCGCAGCACGTAGGCTGCGTCAGATGAGCCGCCGCCCAGACCGGCCCCGGCGGGGATGTGTTTTTCTAGGGTGAGATGTACCGGGGGCAACTCGGGCACTTCCGCTTTGAGGGTCCGCCAGGCTTTGAGGCACAGGTTATCCTGCGGGTCGCCCGGCAGAGCCATGTTTTTCACCTCCAGGGTAGGCGCATTCTCGCGCGCCTCACTGAGGGTAAGGCGGTCGCAGAGCGCTCGTACTGGATAAAAAAGGGTTTCCAGCAGATGGTAGCCATCGGGTCGTTTGCCCTTGATGAGGAGGCCCAGGTTGACTTTGGCGGGAGGCGCCAAGGTGAGTGGATTCATCGGCGCTTGATCTCTTCGAATTCGACATCTTCGGCGATGTCGTCTTCTGATATATCGCGGGGGCCACCCTGCCGGGGCTGAGAGACTTTTACTTCGTCATCGACGTAGACATTGTCTTCACGATCGGCAGCATAGTTCTGGCGAAACTCATTCGACTGCTTACGCATTTCCTTTTCCATCATGCGCAGCACCCGCTTCTGAGCAGCCAGGGCAATTTGGCGACCAAAGAGCTTGAAGACAATGCGAACGGCCAGGATGATCCCGATGATCCAAAGCAACCACATAGGGCAAATATTTCAAAGCCGAGCCGAACAAAATCTATCGCTCGGGCCAGCGGGTTAAACAATATAGGGAAAGATACGCTTTCCCTGGCAAAGGTTGAAAACAGATTTTCCCCTCTATGGCACCCTCGGCCACGAGAAAATCGAATTTCGCGCGATTAAACCGGCGAAGCCACCTGCTCGATCACCTTGGCGTAGTACTCCTCGTAGGCCGGTACGATGTTGGCGATGGCAAAAGTCTGGGCATGAGATAGGGCCTGATCGGAAAATTTTTGCCATATCTCGCGGCTTTCGAGGATGTTGAGCGCATCTTGAGCCATCTTTTGGTAGTCGCCCACCGAACTGGTAAAGCCCGTTTCGCCGTCAATCACTAGCTCTGGCAAGCCCCCCGCGTTGGTCGAGATCACGGGTACGCCACAGGCCATAGCTTCCAGGGCAGCGAGTCCAAAGCTCTCGCTCTCCGAAGGTAGCATGAACACATCGCCGATGGCATAGATTTCTTCTACTGAGTTTTGGCTACCAAGAAAGGAGACGTCTTGGCAAAAGCCTGCCTCGCGGCAAAACTCCTCGGCCGTTTGGCGCTCAGGGCCATCACCCACCATCAGCAAGCGCGCCGGGATATGCTCCCGGATGATGGCAAAGGCTTTCATCACGTCTTGCACTCGCTTGACCTTGCGGAAGTTGGAAGTGTGGATGATCACCGACTCCCCCTGGCTGGTGATCATTTTGCGAAAATGCTCCTTGTTTTGCTTGCGAAAGCGCTGGGTATCCACAAAGTTGTAGATCACCTCGATCTCCGCCTTGACGGGAAAATTTTCGTAAGTAGCTTGTTTGAGGAAATTGGAAACAGCCGTTACCCCATCGCTCTGGTCGATGGAGAAAGCCACTACGGGCTCGTAAGCGTGATTTTTTCCGACCAGGGTGATATCGGTCCCGTGTAGGGTGGTGACCACGGGCACCTGGAGGTCGTATTCACGCAAGATTTGCTTGGCCAGGTAGGCGACCGAGGCATGCGGGACGGCATAGTGGACGTGGAAAAGGTCGAGGTCATGATAGCGCGCCACGTCGACCATGGTGCTAGCCAGGGCCGATTCGTAGGGCACGAAATCAAAAAGCGGATAATCTTTGGCGCGGACCTCGTGGTAAAAAATATTTTCGGAGAAGAGTTCCAGCCGTATGGGGCGGTTGTACGTGATGAAGTGAATCTTATGGCCGCGAGCGGCGAGTGCCTTGCCCAGTTCGGTAGCCACGACGCCGCTCCCACCGTAAGTGGGGTAGCAAACGATACCTATGTTCATTGCGTGATAGTAGTCTGTTGCAAACCTGTTAAGAAAACGAAGGGGGAGAAAAATAGTTTGTCCCAAGTCGGTGGTACTGTCGCTCGGGCGACAGTCTCATCTGGATAAATACGGCGCAACCACCCGCCAGACGGCCTCGTAGGTTTGGTCCCAAGTAAACTGGGCTTGGCGGATCTGGCCGGCTGCTACGAGGCGGGTGCGCAGCCCTCGATCTCGGTACAGAGCAGTCATCCCCTCGGCGATTTGGGCCTCTGACTGTGGGTCGACGGCATAAGCCGCCTCACCATAAATCTCGGGCATGGCCGAGGCTGAGGAACAAAGCACGGGGGTACCCGCTCGCATAGCCTCGACGATAGGCAAGCCAAAGCCTTCGTAGATCGGAACGTAGGTGAGGGCCAGGGCCGAAGCATAAAGCGCAATCAGATCTTGGCGAGATACGTGCCCGGTAAAAGTAACGGCGCGCTTGTGCTGCATCTGTTCGTAGGTATCCCTCAGCACCTGGTGATTGAAGCCCGGTTTGCCCACGATCAGTAGGCGCAACGGCGAAGATACCTCTGCTTTGAATCGGTCAAATGCCTTTAGCAAGCGCCCAAGATTCTTGCGGGGCTGGATGGTCCCCACGAAGAGAAAATAGGGATCGCCTTGGCTGAAGCGCTGCCGGGTTGCAGCCTGTTGCTCCGCAGGCAGCGGGGCAAAATCCTCGCTCACGCCGTTGTAGGCTACCGAGAGCTTGTCGAGGGGAGTCCCATACACTGCGTGGATATCGTGGCGATTGAACGCCGAGACGGTAAGAATGTGATCGGCCGCCGCCTGATAGAGCCGACTGTAGCGCCGCAGATACCAGCCGTCGAGCGGCGAGAGGATCTCGGGATAGTGCTCATAAGCCACATCGTGAAAAACCGCCACCTTGGGAATGGCTAAGCCGGGGCAGAGGTACAATTCTGGCGAAAAATACGCATCGGGGTGCAGCGAGCGGATTTTGCGAGGGGTGCTGTGATGAAACCACCAATACCACAGCAGAGGATGACGCGCGGGAGGTGACACCACGTAAGGCACCACATTGCTCTCAAAGATAAATTCCGGGCTGAAGGGCCGATCAAATAGGAAGGAAAAGCGCACCTCAGAATTGTGCTGCGCCATGCGGCGCAGCACCTCGGTAGCAAATCGAGCAATTCCTTCTGTACTGTTGGGCAACAGCAAGCGGGCATTGACCACAAGATGAGGGGCAGACATAGCTTGGGGCTGATTGAAGCGAGCGCCTTATTTGCCCTCTGAGCGCGTTTCGCCCCCCATAAATCCCATCACGCCTTTGGCCTTGTCTTCTTTAGGTAAATAAACGATGGTGAAGTAAATCCCTTGCTCGGTGGCGTTGGGCATCATGTACTTAATGGTGTCCACTTGATCAGCAGGTACTTCCTGGTGAAATCGCTCCGTTACGTCTACTCCGCCGCTCTCAAAGGCATGGCGGTCGACGTAGAGCGATACAATTTTTTGGCGGTCTTTCATGAGATCGAACTAGTGGATTTAATTCGAAATTCACAATTAAGAATTCGTAATTGAAAGTAAATCTAGCCGCTTGGGCGGCCACTGAGTGAGCCAATATGAACGG
>CAYVAP010000087.1:0-10956 GCA_964449365.1 uncultured Bacteroidia bacterium | reverse complement strand
CGATGCCGCCGATCTCCAACTGCATGTTGGAGCCGCCGATGTGCAGGCCCGTGATCACGTGGATGCGCCCGCGCAGGAAGATCTTCTTGACCAGCTTTTTATGAGTGATGAATTTGTCTCGCTGTAGCTTTGCCATGCTGCTTGTTTATTTGCCGCCGTAAAATTTGTGGTAGGCCACCACGGCCTCGACGAATTTGGTGAAGTTTTCGAAGTGCTGGGGCTGGCCACTTTGGCTGACGGCATCCAGCATCAGCCCCAACCCGGTTGCGAAGTCGTGGATGCGGTTGTATTTGCTGTCGGTGCGGGCCGCCGCATAGACCAGCTTGGGCTTGAGCAGATAGATATCGGTGAGGTTGTCTTCGAATTTTTGCCGATTGGCCTGAATGCGGCGGATCTCGCTGAAGAAGTTGCGTAACTGGGTGGTGGTCAGGGCGTCGCGCCCGGCCATTAATCTTTTGCGGCCCTTGTTGAAAAACACATCAGCCAGGTGCTTGCCAAAGTCCTCCGCAAACTGCACGGCCTCCAAAGGGAGACCCTTTTCGGCCAGCACCCACTCTGGCTGGAGGCTGGTTTTGCCATTTTTGTTGCCCTTGTGATCGTACAAGGGGATGTCGAGGGTCTGTTTCATGCTTTTCGGTCTTGTCGAGCTTGTCGTACGGTCAATTCGGTTAGGTTGGCGGCCAGAGCGTAGAGATCCAACAGCCGTCCGGCTTCAAAAAGCTGCTTTTCTTGCTGATGAGGATCCCCACTTACCCACCGGCTGGTGAAGATGGCATCCTTCATGTCGTTCAAATATTTTTCCAGGTCCCGCTGCCGGACCTGACCCGCAAATTGGGAAAAGGTGTACACCACCAGCCAGATCCAGTCATTTTGGCCCCGATCCTTGATGCGCTTGAGGGCATAGAGGCGGTAGATAAAGCCTTTGGTGAGCAACTTCTCTTGAAAAAAGTCATGCATACGCTCGCTTTCCACCATGACCATGTCCAGCTCTTTTCCCCACTGCACCGTCTGTCCCAGCAGGTGAAAGGCGTCTTTCCCGGCTAGCTTGGCCTGCTTTTCGGCCAGGCCCGCCCACTCTGCTCCCTTGGAAAAAGGAAATTTCGGCTCAATCATCGCTAAGCCACCGGAGATAGTCAAACCGGGGCGCTGGGCGACAAACTGCTTGAAGGCCGCGCGAATCTCCTGCGCCAGCTTGATGCACTTGTCCCACTTTCCGAAGAGAAAAAGGTCGTCGCCGCCGGAGTAAAGGATGTTGATCCAATCGCGGTATTGTTCCTGCTCGCGCAGGGTATTGAGGTAGCCACCGAAAAACCAGTCCAACTGGGCGGAGAGGGTAGCGTAGGCAGCTAGAGAGGGGTTATTTTTTAGTCCCTCTTGGAAAATACGCCCCAGGTGGTCCACGTCCATGCGCAGCACCCCCAAGCGATGGAAACCGCTGCCCTTGGCCTCGTCGCCCTCCTGACCGGCGAGTTGGCTGGTGTCTTTTTCTTCGAAGCGGTCATTACGCCCCTTCCATCGAATGGGCTGACCCCGCTCGTCGATCTGGAAGGCAGGTTCATTGCCCCCGTAAAACGAAAACCCAAACGCACTGCTGGCTTTTACCTTCTTAATGACATCCTGCTTATTCAGAAAGTCCGTGTCATTGAGGTAGCGCACCCGACTGTGGCTGAACGAGGGCAGCCCCACTTTGTCTAGTGATTGCGGGTCTTGGCGGAAATATTCATCCGTTACCTCTTTGGCCCGTTTGAACTGATTCCTGATTTGATTCGGGCTGGTAAAGACGGCAACTTCCCCTTGTGCTTTGCCATTCAGGTCGGTGTTGTAGTGGATGACATTTTTGAGGTAATAGCCCAGCTTGGTGTGAGCCTTGACGGTCTTGGTTACCCAAATTTTAGGTGCTTGTGGGTCTTCCGAGTTCAGGTTGTGGTCTTTTTCGTTTAAAATCTCGTCTTTTTCATCAGGGTTGGGAATACGATCCCCGGTGATAGCGCAGAGCTTGGGTTGAGCTAAATCCTTGTCGCTCTCCATGCTTCGCTCATCCATTCCCTCCGTAATCGGCACAAATAGCTCCTTATATTTCGCCGCCATCACCCCCTGAAAAGCCTGGTACTTTTGCTGACCGGTCTTGCGGCGCAGGGCTTCCCACAGCTCGCCCATGCCCTTCAGCGGCTCAGCCTTTCCTTCCATCTCCAGGGCATTCGCTGCGGTGTAGCGAAAAGGAAGCCAGGCCATGTGCACCGCCAAGCGTTCTTTGTGCTTGTCCCACATCTGCTGGTCGAGCTCCTGCTTAATTTCGGCGAGTCGATCTCTCACCTCTTTCAGGTTGGGCAGCAAGAGGTACATCTTGCCCCCGCTGTTGTACACCACATGGGCCAGGCTGATGTCGATGGCCGGGTCGTCGATCAGTTGTTGCAGCAGGCTGTCGAGCAGCAGTTGCAGGTAAAAGGAGCGGCCTTTGAGGCCCTTGAGGGCCTTGGGACGTACGATGTTATAGACAAACTCCTGGATGCCCGAGATATCGGCGCAGAAGAGCAGCACCGGAAAATCAGGCTGCTCCTCGCTCTGCTCGACCCGCATCAGGCATTGGGCCAGGCTGGCCCGCAGCTTGAGGTACTCAAACAGCGCCACGGGGCGCAGCTTCTCACTGCTGCCAGCAGGCAGACAGGAGGTGTATTTTTTCAGGAGAAATACCAGGGTCTCGGTAAAGGTCGCAGGATTTTTGCCGCAAAGCTTCACCGCCTGCCGGTACTCTTCACCAAATTTCTGCCAGAGCCGATCAAAGTCAGCCTGGGACTTCTCTGCCCGATTGGGCATGACGTCCCCTTCTGCCAGCCCCATAGGTCGGTAGGGAAAGGTGTAGCCTCGAGGCTGGTGAGCGGGGTCATTGAACAAGCTAAGGTACTCGGCCAGCGCCGCCAGCGGCTGCGGAGACTGGGCTTCATAGCCAGCCGACTCTCCGTTGAGCACCCAGCGCCCGGCTTGCTGCAGATAGCCATCAAAGGTGGCCTCGTCTATCCCCGTTTGGAGCGAAGGGGGTAGCGCGGGGCGCAGCCGCCCGCTGTAGAAGGGTAGCTCGCGCAGCAGCCCGTAGGCGACGATGGACATGATCTCAGATTGGGTCATGGGTTGGCGGGAAATTGGCTCAGGTTGAGGGTGACGGCGTCGTAGGTGTTGGCGATCAGGGTGAAGGGAGAGTTGGCCAGTACTCCGAAGGGGTATTGGTCCAGCGCCGTTTTATCGGATTTGGCGATGAAGGAGCCCGGATGGTAAAAATTGTACACGATGAGGGGCACCCGTTTTCCTCGCAACGCGGGCAACAAGGTCTCCACCAAAAAAGTATCTGAGCCGTTTGCGACCTCAGGGGGATAGGCATACATGAGGGCTTGGTAGTCCTCTGGCTGTTCGCCTGGTAGCCAGGGCCCTGGTTCACCGACCGCTGCTCCCGCTTTTTGGAAATAGGCGGCTTCGTATTCGCGGATTCTGGGGAGCGATTCGCCTTGGGCGATGATGCGCAGCTTCGCCCCCATCCACGTCGCCTGCCGCGAAGCCAGCTGCTGCAAGGCCGTCACCAAGTGCTCCTTTTCCCCCAGCTTCTGCTCCATCAGCTCGCTGAGCTTGGCGGCCATCTGGGCTTCCGTTTTGGCTTGTATCTCCGCCTGCACTGCCTCGATCTTCTCCTCACTCTTCCGTTTCAAATCCTCCAAAGTCTTGATGCCCAGAAAGGCCAAGCCGCCGACCAAAGCGGTAAGCAACACCCCGATGGTGGCGTAGACCCGCGTCAGAAACCCCTGGTATTCCCGCCGCTCTACTTCGATGAAGTTCCGGTATTGCTGGAGTTCGGTCAGTAGGTAGGCACTGGGCCCGGCGGCCAACGTATCGGCAGAAAGCACCGGCGACCTGGCTTGATCGACGACCTTTATGGGCTCGGCCTGACTGATGGCGTATAGCGCATAGATCGCGGCGACTACCAATCCCACGGCTAACACCAAGTAAATCCAAGTAGGGCTTTTTTTCATTTTTCAGCCAGATAATAGAGAGTTGTGTCATAAATATACTACTTTCGACCTGTAGGACAAGCCCAGGCTACAAATTTTTCTTAATTTCGTGTTATGTCTGATACCCCCATCCTTCGTACCCTTTTAGCCACCTTTGACCTGCGGCTGAGTAACCGAGAGATCAACCGCTGGCGAGGAGCCTTCTTGGAGGCCGCAAGTTGCGGACCAGACCTGCTCCACAACCATCGGGGCGATCATGGGCTACACTACCGCTACCCGCTGGTGCAATACCGCACCCGCTTTGGCCGGGCGGCCATCTTTGCCGTCAACGAGGGAGCCATGGCCCTGCACCAGTCGATGAGTGGCCTGGGCTGGAAGATCCGTTGGCACGACGAGCAGAAGGAATTGAAGCTGGAAAACCTCCAACTGCGCGAGTTTGAGCTAGGCTGGCGCGAAGCGCCGCAGGCTTACCGTCTCCACCGCTGGGTGGCCCTCAACCAAAAAGCCTACCGGCATTGGCAGACAGCCGACGACCTGACCGCCCGCCTGCACCTGCTGCAACAAGCCCTGGCTCGCCAAATCCAAGCCTTTGCCACCTCCGTGGGGTGGGACATGCCCGAGCCCCCGCCGGTGCTGCTGCAAGACCTCCGACGCCAGACCCCCGTACGGGTACACGGGGCCCGCCTCATGGCCTTCGACCTCGACTACCAGACGCCCTTATACCTGCCCCCCCTCATCGCCCTGGGCAAAGCCACCAGTTTGGGCTATGGCTGGCAGGTGCCGCTGACCTGAGCACTGCGAATCCAGCGCCCATATCAGCGGCAGCGTCCCAACCATGCAGCGGAGCACCACCATTTGCAGGTCATCCTGAACGAAGCGGAGCGGAGTGAAGGCATGTCCTAAGCGAAGTCGGAGAGACCTCACCCAGCGTAACCTAGGCCCGCGCAACACGGGCCAGCACCCGCCACCACGCGGGATGAAAGGCTTCGTCGTGCCTCCTCAGCATGACCCAGGCGGGCAGCAGAGTCGTGAGAAAGGGCCACGCCAGGCCCCATCCATCGCTGCGGATGCACAGCACTTCCACCTTTCGTACCATGACATAAAATGGCCAGCTACGGGCGTATCCCTACATAAACGCCTTACTTCCTGTGCCATGAATAAGAAAACCCGCCAACGCCTACGCCAACAAGCCAACGCCTTTTGCGCCCTGCGTGGGGTCAATGACCTCTGCCGCCTGCTGCGCACCGACAAGCGCCGCCTGATGCTGGTGGCCAAGCAGCCCCGCTACCGGGCCTTTGCCATCCCCAAAAAGGGCGGCGGGGAGCGCTTCATCGAAACGCCGGCCAAAACCCTCAAGCAGGTCCAAACCCAGCTCAACCGCTACCTGCAAGCGGTCTATTACTTCGAGAAGTCTAGCGCGGCCTACGGCTTCATCGCTGGGGTGCGCAACGAAGAGCACCGCCGCAACGTGGTTAACAACGCCAAAAAGCACCTGGGGCGTCCCTACCTGCTCAACGTGGATATCAAGGACTTCTTCCACGCCGTGCGCCGGGCAAAAGTGCTGGAAATATTCCAGGGGCCACCGTTCAACTTCACCGATGACCTGCCGGGGGTGCTCACCAAACTGGTCGTCTACAAGGGCCGCCTGCCCATGGGCGCGCCTACCTCACCGGTGATGAGCAACCTGGCCTGCCGCGAACTGGACGAGCAGCTCATGCAGCACAGCCAGGCCCAGGCCTGGGTCTTTACCCGCTACGCCGACGACATGACCTTTTCCAGCCAGCAGGATTTTACTGAGGACCTGGTAGAAGGCATTCGTCAGTTGATCATCCAGACGGGCTTCAAGGTGAACGAAAAGAAAGTGCAGACCTTCGGCCCCGAAGATCCCAAAATCGTAACGGGCCTGTTGCTGGCCGAAAAGAAGGTCGAACTCGCTCCCGGCTACCTCGAAACGCTGGACCAGGACCTCACCCGCCTGGCCCAGGTGATGGACCTGCAAAACTTTCAGGGCGAGCTGCAAACCCGCTGGGTGGAGCAGTTTCGCCAGCAGGTCAACGGGCGGCTCAACTTTGCCGGCTTCGTATTGGGACGCCGCCACCAGACCTACCTCGACTACAAAGACCGCTTCTATACCGCCATCAATCCTCCCGAAGAAGAATTCGGCGCAGTCAACTGGCGGAGCTTTCCCTATAACTTGTAGAAGAGAGAAGTCAGACCGCTGCGCTGTCAGACCGTTAACCCTGCCAGCCTTGTGCTGAGCAGCGCCGAAGTAGGTCAGACAAAAAGCTGGTCGACTCTTTTCCCTCTGACCTCTGACAATCCTGCGAAGCAGGACGATCTGACCTCTGACAGTCCCGCGAAGCGGGATGATCTGACTTCCGACCTCTAATTCTTCCCTCATGCAACTCATCCTCGACACCAAAGACCTCAAACTCCTGCGCAAGCGTGGCTCCTTCCTGGTCGAGCCGCCCGAGGGCAAAGGGCAACCCCGCCTGATCAGCGCCAAAAAGCTGAGTAGCATCGCGGTTACGGCCTCCGTGCTCATCAGTTCTGACGCCGTGCGGCTGGCCATACAGGAGGAAGTACCCATCCTGTTTTTTGACCGCATCGGCAAGGCCGAGGCCCGGCTGTGGAGCCCCTACTTTGGCAGCATCGCCACCCTGCGGCGGCAGCAGGTGCGCTTTGCCGAAACCCCGGCGGCCACCCGCTGGATCATTCAGCTCTACCAGCGCAAGGCCGAGGAGCAGGTGCGCAACCTGCGCTACCTGGCTACCCAGCAAAAAGACCTGGCCGACGCGCTCGATCGGGCGGTACAGGCCATCGAGCGGCAGGCCCGCAGCCTGAAACGGTACGAAAACCAGCCCCTGGCCGAGGTCCGTAACCCCCTGATGGGCAACGAAGGCAGCGCCGCCCGGGCGTACTGGCAGGCGGTGGCCTCGGCCCTGCCGCCCGAGTTTCAGTTTGCCAAGCGCAGCCGCCGCCCGGCCGAAGACCTCTTCAATGCGGTGCTGAACTACCTCTACGGCATGCTCTACTCCGTGGTCGAAAGCGGCCTCTTTGCCACCGGGCTGGACCCCCACCTGGGCCTGCTCCACGCCGACGAGTACCGCAAGCCCGTGCTGGCCTTTGACCTGATCGAGCCCTTTCGGCCCTGGGTGGATCGCCTGCTCATCGATGAGTGCCTCATCCACACCCTGGAAAGCAGCTACGCCACCGCCAACCAGTATGGATTGTTCCTCAACAAAAAGGGCAAAGCCTACGTGATCCCCCTCTTCAACCAGTGGCTGCGCAGCACCCGCCGCCACGCCGGGCGCGAGACCACCGTGCGCAACCACATCTATACCCTCGCTGCGAAGCTGGCCCAGCGGGTGCGGACCTTTGAAGGCGGTGGCGACGAATTCGGCTCAGACTTGGACCCCGACGAGCATGAACCATAGAGAGCTCGCTCCGCTCGATTTACTCCGCGGCCAGCAGCGATCCTGGCCATGAATTTCGAAATCGAACATTTCCTCGTACCTTTATCTAAACCTCGAGTTTTATGAGCTTTCAGCAAATCATCGCCTTGTTGCAAGACCTGCCCCAAGCCTATCAGCGCGAGGCGGTACACTTCCTGGAGTTTTTGCAGCAAAAAGCCCAAACCGAAGCCCACCCGCCACAGCGGGTACCTCGTAAGGCTGGCCTACGCCGGGGGTTCATCCGCTACATGGCCCCTGATTTCGATGCGCCGCTAGATGACATGGCTGATTACATGTAAGCCACTCGCATGGCTGCCTACCTGCTAGACACCCATACCCTGCTTTGGTTTCTTGATGACAGTCCCAAGTTATCAGACCGGGCACGCACTGCCCTGGAGGATGAAGCCGCTGAGCTTTCTATCAGCATAGCGAGCCTCTGGGAAATTGCGATTAAAGCCAACTTAGGCAAGCTAGATATAGCCGGCGACATCAGCCAGCTCTACCAAGATTTGCAAAAGCTAGGCATCACGCTCCAACCCATCCTGGTGCCCGACCTCGATCAGTACCTGGCCTTGCCCCTGCACCACCGCGATCCTTTTGATCGGCTGATCATCGCCCAGGCGATGGGGACTTCGGTGCCTATCCTGAGCGCTGATACCCAACTGGATGCTTACCCAGTACAGCGAATCTGGTAGGGGCACCCCA
The DNA here is from genome assembly GCA_964449365.1 of uncultured Bacteroidia bacterium. Lineage (GTDB taxonomy): Bacteria > Bacteroidota > Bacteroidia > J057 > J057 > CAYVAP01. The sequence continues at coordinate 2,801 of CAYVAP010000087.1, read as the reverse complement.
ACGCAGCTCCATCACCAATCACCAATCACCAATCCCCCCCATGCCCCACCTCATCTGTTACGACATCGAAAAGAACGCCCTGCGCAGCAAGCTGGCCCAACTGATCATCGACTACGGGCTGGATCGGATCAATTATTCCGTATATTTAGGCGCGATGGAAGGCAGCGCCTTGGCCGAACTGGAGCAAAAGCTCAGCGAACTGATTCAGCGACAGGGACAGCCCAACGACAGCCTGATCCTGATCCCCCTGACCGCCCAGCAGGTACACGCCATGCGGGTCTACGGAAAAAACGACCTGGACCCCGACGAAATGACCGGCGACAAGCATACCTTGATCTTGTAGCCATGGGAGGACTCAGGGCAAGCCATCACCTCAAAAAATCACCCAAAAACACCCATACCCCCCAGCCCCCTCAAACGCCTCAAACCAGCCCTCATAGACCATATCGAGCCCTTTTTTACTTCGAAAACCAAGGATTTACAAGCAAAAAAATGTGTAAAACCACCCTCAGCTGGGGGAAGATGCAGCCGTCGCCGCCGCGCTACCCTGCGCCGCGGACCCCGATCAACTGCCCCCAGCCTTCATAAAATTCAGGTCGGGGGTAGGATGTTTGCCTTTTCTTTCGCACTTTAGTCCATGTCCTGATCTTTGATATGCGAGCCCACCCAAATCTTGTCAGAGTAAGCCTACATGAGCTGGACATGTTGATATTTCGATCTAGCTAAAAAAAGAGCATACGCATCGCCATCAACATGCACTTTACCGATAACGCTGTGATAAATGTTGAAAATACGGGGGCAAACCCCTCACTTTCAGCCCCGCCAAAAAAGTAAGCCTAGGAGAGCCATCCACCTTCGGGTAGGACTGCGACGATAAGAATGAGAAGATACTTCATAACTACTATTACTAGGAGAGCCATCCACCTTCGGGTAGGACTGCGACGAGACCGTTCGGCATGTTGCTCCGAACAGAGAAATCTAGGAGAGCCATCCACCTTCGGGTAGGACTGCGACGGTCATATCCCGCTCAATACGATCGATTAGCCTTGCTAGGAGAGCCATCCACCTTCGGGTAGGACTGCGACTCCAGTAACGGTGACGTCTCTGCAGTTTCCACGCTACTAGGAGAGCCATCCACCTTCGGGTAGGACTGCGACGGCTGCGATAAGAAGATACTTCATAATGTTTACAGCTAGGAGAGCCATCCACCTTCGGGTAGGACTGCGACTTTCCTGCTCCTCAAGAGTTTTGGACAGTTGCCGCTAGGAGAGCCATCCACCTTCGGGTAGGACTGCGACGGAAGGGGGGGACTTAAAACATCATCCCGATTCGCCTAGGAGAGCCATCCACCTTCGGGTAGGACTGCGACGGTCCGACCCCGTAAAGACAACGCCTCCGGGGAGCTAGGAGAGCCATCCACCTTCGGGTAGGACTGCGACAGAAAAAGTTGGTGTCATCCTGAATTCATTTCAGCTAGGAGAGCCATCCACCTTCGGGTAGGACTGCGACCCTCATCATTTTACTGTCTTAAGACTCCGTGGGTCTAGGAGAGCCATCCACCTTCGGGTAGGACTGCGACTTTTCTTCGTTAGGGATTGACTTTTTTAAGTCTTCTAGGAGAGCCATCCACCTTCGGGTAGGACTGCGACACTTGTTAACCGTGGCGGTCCGCAGAAAACCGCCATCTAGGAGAGCCATCCACCTTCGGGTAGGACTGCGACCATCATCCCCATCCCGATTCGCACGGGGATGGATACTAGGAGAGCCATCCACCTTCGGGTAGGACTGCGACCTGTGCCCGGTAGACGCTCATTAACGCCTCTTTGTCTAGGAGAGCCATCCACCTTCGGGTAGGACTGCGACTCGTTCAGCAATTGCTGCCCGCGGTAGACGCACATCTAGGAGAGCCATCCACCTTCGGGTAGGACTGCGACGATGATGATAAGGTATTTCATCATTATTTGACAGCTAGGAGAGCCATCCACCTTCGGGTAGGACTGCGACGGTAGACGCACATTAAGGCCTCTTGGTGATCGCCACTAGGAGAGCCATCCACCTTCGGGTAGGACTGCGACCCATTGTCTCCCTGATATCGTTAAGCCTAAGCTGCTAGGAGAGCCATCCACCTTCGGGTAGGACTGCGACACCGAGGCTTTACCGGAACTATTCTGAGGTCTACGCCTAGGAGAGCCATCCACCTTCGGGTAGGACTGCGACCTCTTGTTCCAGGAAATTTGCACTCTGGCTTAGCGCTAGGAGAGCCATCCACCTTCGGGTAGGACTGCGACCCAGAAAATCGCTTTTCTGGTTCCCCCCCCCGAACTAGGAGAGCCATCCACCTTCGGGTAGGACTGCGACGATACTTTCCCTTTGAATCCAGCGCCATCATCCACTAGGAGAGCCATCCACCTTCGGGTAGGACTGCGACGTATCATCGACAACAATAGCCTCAAGGACATCATTCTAGGAGAGCCATCCACCTTCGGGTAGGACTGCGACAGTCGGCTATTGACATCACCTCTAAGACCAAGACACTAGGAGAGCCATCCACCTTCGGGTAGGACTGCGACGCTCGTGTAGGTTGCAAAGGTCAAGGTATCTGAATGTAGGAGAGCCATCCACCTTCGGGTAGGACTGCGACAAATTCTCCATCTGCTCCTTGAGAATCTTGACAGCTAGGAGAGCCATCCACCTTCGGGTAGGACTGCGACGTTCCGAATTCGTCAAGAGCCTTGTTGAATTCGACACTAGGAGAGCCATCCACCTTCGGGTAGGACTGGACAGGGATCAGAGGTCAGGGT